>CAYGNZ010000228.1:0-5620 GCA_964351345.1 uncultured Bdellovibrionales bacterium
AGTGCGTGGGCCGTCTGAGCAAGATGCGAAAATACTAGGCCTTGCGCACGAGCAGGGGAAGGGAATCGTTATCGCTGTGAATAAGTGGGATGCGGTCGCTAAAACCCATACGTCGGTGCAAGAGTACAAGCGGGATATTTCAGATACGTTTAAATTCGTTCCGTATGCGCCAATTATTTTTGTTTCTGCCTTAACCGGCAAGCGATGCCCCAAAGTTATTGAAACCGTTAAAGAGGTAGCGCACCAGCGATTGCGACGTGTTTCTACTCGTCGGCTTAACAAAGTGCTCCGTGCTGCAGCCGATCGAGGAACTGCGCCGCGGTATCGAGGTCAGGCGGTAAAACTCTACTACGCGGCACAAGTCGACACCGAGCCGCCGAGAATTCTTCTCGTCTTTAACTACCCCCGACACGTTCATTTCTCATTTTTGCGCTATCTGAAGAATGTGGTGCGAGAGGAGTTTGGATTTGAGGGCACAGACGTTAAGTTTGTGCTGAGAAAGAAATAAGTAGGCTGGATTCTAGTTCCCTCGGCTTGCGGAAAAAGCAAAAATCTGCTATCAGTCCGCATGGCTCTAGTATCCGAGACAAATAAAGCAAAACATTCCCCGCCTAAGAAGCACTCCTGCGCCACGTCGCGCAAGGATAAAGAGGCTGTGCGTCATGTGACCTCCTCACTACGCAGTGATGAGCGCAGTCGGCTCGCCAATCAAATTCAACTCAGTAACTCTGGTGATCGTTTTGCCCATCACAGTCAGTTCCCCGATTATTTGGCGGGAGTCTCTACCCGAGCGACAGAATTTTCACGAAACTCACCCCAAAATAATGTGCAGAACGTTTGAGCCCCAACGGTGCCGTATTCGGAAGACGAAGGCGAGTATCAAGAGACGTGGCTGCTACACAGCTTGCGACGGAGTCGTTTTTACCGTCGTGCTCGTGTTGGAATGCGGCGTGGGATTCGTGAGAGGGCAAGAGAGTTGGGCGCACCTCCTCCGGGATGGGTACATCGGAACACAACAAAACAAAGTGGATAACGCAGGAGGGTAAGGCTTGTAGCAATGGGAAAAAAAGAAATCAGAAAAGCACTCACCTTCGATGACGTACTACTCGTGCCGTCCCGGTCCGACATCTTACCTAGCGATGTGCAAGTGCAGACCCGTTTAACTCGAGCGCTCGATTTACAAATTCCCCTTATTAGCTCGGCGATGGATACGGTAACAGAAAGTCGGCTCGCGATTGCGATCGCGCAGGAAGGCGGCACAGGCATTATTCACAAGAATATGTCGCCCAAGGCCCAAGCGAGTGAAGTCCAGCGAGTAAAGAAATCTGAAAGCGGGATGATACTCGATCCTATTACGGTTGCTCCAAATCAAAAAATTTCCGATGCCCTCGCCATCATGCACGAATTTCGCATCTCCGGACTTCCCGTAACACTTCCCGATGGTCAAATTGCTGGAATCGTGACGAACCGAGATTTACGCTTTGAAACCAATTTTGATCGAGAGATTCGAGAGGTGATGACTTCGGAGAATCTCGTCACTGCACCTCCAGGCACCACGCTTGAAGATGCGAAAACGCTGCTTCATGAGCATCGTATTGAGAAGCTTCTTGTGGTCGATAGCGAAGGGAAGCTGCATGGCTTGATTACGATTAAGGATATTGAGAAGAGCAAGAAATTTCCTAACGCCTGTAAAGACACGCACGGACGACTTCGAGCGGGGGCTGCGCTAGGAGTTTCTCAAGATTTCGAAGAACGCCTAAGTTTGCTTGTCGATGCACAAGTTGATGTGCTCTGCCTTGATAGTGCTCATGGGCATTCGAAAGGAGTCATTGAGTGTATCAAAAAAATTCGGAAGCTTTATCCCAACATTCCACTCATTGCTGGCAATGTGGCAACTCCTGCTGGTGCAAAAGCGCTGGCAGATGCGGGAGCAGATGCAATTAAAGTGGGCATGGGTCCTGGTTCTATTTGTACCACACGTATTGTTTCCGGTGTGGGGGTTCCGCAAATTACTGCGGTGATGGATGTGAGCGAGGCGTTGGCAGGGAGTGATGTCACCATCATCTCCGATGGCGGAATCAAATTTTCCGGCGATATTGTGAAGGCAATTGCTGCGGGAGCGGATGTGGTGATGATTGGGTCCTTATTTGCCGGAACTGAGGAGGCACCCGGAGAGACAGTGCTCTATCAGGGCAGAAGCTACAAAATGTATCGCGGAATGGGCTCAGTGGGTGCAATGAAAGAAGGCTCCAAAGATCGTTATTTCCAAAGTAAGCAAGCTGACGCTGGAAAGCTCGTGCCAGAGGGAATTGAAGGAAGAGTGCCGTACAAAGGCTCCTTAGCGTCTTCGATTTACCAGCTTGTGGGAGGATTGCGCTCGGGTATGGGGTATTGCGGAGTGCGCACCATCGCCGAACTAAAAGAGAAGGCGCAGTTTGTCCAGATTTCTGCCGCCGGACTGGGTGAGAGCCATGTCCATGATGTATATATTACTGAAGAAGCACCAAACTATTCCGTAAACTAAATGAAGAGTCAGTTACTTATCCTTGATTTCGGTTCTCAAGTTACTCAACTTATCGCAAGAAGTGTGCGAGAGCTCGGCGTGTATTGTGAAATAATGCCGGGCACGGTTCCGCTCGAAAAAATCAAAGAGGCCGATCCTAAAGCGATTATTCTCTCAGGGGGACCAGCCTCGGTAAGTTTGGCTGATTCGCCGAAGGTAAGTGAGGGCGTGCTGAGCTTAGGCATTCCGATATTTGGAATCTGCTACGGGATGCAGCTTCTCGCAGTGGAATTCGGTGGATCCATCGGTGGCTGGGGGTCAAATGAGAGTTCCTCAGAGGAAACCGATATCGAGAAGCGAGAGTTCGGTCCGGCGGATATAGAAATTTTAGAAAGTGTCGGCCCATTTCTCTCGTTTTCAAAAGGCGAGAAAGTTGAAGTTTGGATGAGTCATGGCGACAAGGTGACCCACTTGCCACCGGGATTTTCAACGTTAGCGTCTTCAGCGGGCTCCCCTGTTGCGGCATTCGCTGATGACGAGAAGAAAGTCTACGGGGTGCAGTTCCACCCCGAAGTGCATCATACGCCTCGTGGTGATCAGATGCTGTCGTCGTTTGTTTTTGATGTGGCAGGCTTAGAGAGAGATTGGGATCCCGCCTGTTTTGTGTCCGAGACGGTAGACGGGATTAAGGCTCGGGTGCCGGAGGGTAATGTCGTTTGTGGTTTAAGCGGTGGCGTTGATTCTACAGTAGCAGCGGTTCTTGTACATCGAGCGATAGGTGAACGCCTACATTGTATCTTTGTCGATAACGGACTTTTACGTTTGGGCGAAGCTGACGAAGTGATGGAGATCATGAGTGGGCTGGGACTGAACGTGGTGAAGGTCGATGCGGCGGAGCGCTTTTTGAGCGAACTTGCCGGAGTGACTGACCCCGAAGCAAAAAGAAAGATTATCGGTCGAGTATTTATCGAAGTATTTGAAAAGGAGGCAGCGCGGATTTCTGACGTGGGTTACCTTGTGCAGGGAACGCTGTATCCTGATGTGATTGAAAGTGTTTCGGTTGTAGGAAGCTCTGTCACCATTAAAAGCCATCACAACGTCGGCGGCCTTGTCGAGGACATGAAACTTGACCTGATTGAGCCACTACGCGAGTTGTTTAAAGACGAAGTGCGCGTGATTGGACGTCAAATGGGTATTCCTGACCGATGCATCGATCGCCAACCATTCCCAGGGCCAGGTCTCGGAGTTCGCTGTATTGGCGACCTTAGTCCCGAGCGACTGAGAAAATTGAGAGTCGCGGATAAAATCGTGCGAGAGGAGGTGCATGCCGCGGGGCTTGAGAATGATATTTGGCAGTTTTTTGCGGTATTACTGCCGGTGCAAAGCGTTGGTGTAATGGGAGACGGCAGGACATTCGAGGAGTGTATCGCAATTAGGGCAATTACCTCTCGCGATGGGATGACCGCTGACTGGTACCCCTTTTCCCAAGAAACATTGCGCAAAATGTCTAGTCGAATCGTGAATGAAACGGCGGGTGTCAATCGAGTCGTATTAGATATCTCCACAAAACCACCGTCTACAATCGAGTGGGAGTAATCGCTCAATAATCATGAGCCTTTCACTTCGTTCTAAAGACAGCTTCTTGCTGAATGTCGATAATCAGGATTATATCGTGGAGCGGATAGAAATACCCTTCAGAGAGGGGGTGGAACTGCAGGTTGTAATTGATGGAGAGCTTTTGAGAGTCAGCGACAGAGGGCTCGGCGAGCACGAAGCGATCCGATTGTTAAAACAAGAAATTCAAAAACGCTAATGAAATATAATCATCTTGGCCGTTCAGGTCTAAAAGTCAGTGAACTCTCCCTAGGTTCCTGGATTACCTTCGGTAATAATCTCGATAGTTCTGGTGTGAAAGAATGTATGCGCACGGCCTTTGACCGAGGTGTGAACTTTTTTGACAACGCTGAGGCATACTCACGTGGTGAGTCAGAAATCTTAATGGGCGAGGCGATACGGGAGTTTCGCCGAGAAGACCTTGTTATTGCTACCAAGCTTTATTGGGGCGGAAACGGACCCAACGACACCGGGCTTTCCTGGAAGCATCTTGTTGAGGGGGTAAGAAATTCACTTCGTCGGCTAAAATTACAATACGTTGATGTTCTTTACTGCCACCGACCTGATGAGAATACTCCGCTGGAAGAAACAGTTCGAGCGATGGATTACATCATAAAAACGGGCTACGCATTTTATTGGGGTACTTCAGAATGGCCGGCGGGTTTGATCGAGGAGGCGTTTAAAATCGCTGAGCAGTGCAACTGCATTGCACCGGTCACTGAGCAAACGCAATACAATATGTTTGCACGAGATCGTATGGAGACTGAATACGCTCCGCTCTACGAATCACGGGGCCTAGGAAACACGACGTGGAGCCCGCTTGCCTCAGGCATCCTTGCGGGGAAATACAATGATGGAATTCCAAGCGGCAGTCGTTTAGAGCGCAATGAGTGGCTACAGAAAGAACTCACCGAAGAAAAAATAGAGAAAGTGAAACAACTTTCTCAGCTAGCAGAGGAGCTTGATTGTTCGCTGGCGCAATTGTCAATTGCCTGGTGTCTGAAAAATCCAAGAGTGAGCACGGTAATTACCGGAGCTTCAACGGTTGACCAGATTATCGAAAACCTCAAAGCGGCGGACATTCGCGACAAGCTAGATGCTGAGCTGCTTAAGCGTATCGATACCATTTTAGCGCACTAACCGATTGTGGAACACGGTGGGCTCGTTGAGCTAACTCTTATCGCAGTTGCAGGAATCTCAGCCCAATGGCTTGGATGGAGATTTCGAGTACCCTCAATTCTACCTCTGATTGCGGCGGGTATACTGCTCGGTCCCATTACGGGTGTGCTCGACCCTGATGCCTTATTCGGCTCTATTCTTCCCTCTCTGGTCTCGCTTGCGGTTGCGGTGATCCTCTTTGAAGGGGGTATGAATTTAAAACTCAATGAGCTTCGCGAGGTCGGCGGCGAGCTCTTCGCGCTCTGCACCATTGGAGCTGCGCTCACGTGGGGAAGCGTAAGCGCGCTTGCGCACTACCTGCTCAAGTTTGACTGGCCACTCTCA
>CAYGNZ010000228.1:5630-6005 GCA_964351345.1 uncultured Bdellovibrionales bacterium
TGGTGATGCCGCTTCTTCGTCATATCCGCCTGCGTGGCAGAACCGGCTCACTGCTGAAGTGGGAAGGTATTTTGATTGATCCGATTGGGGCCACCCTCGCTGTTTTAGTTTTTGAAGGGATCGCCAATTTTCCTCACGGGGGCATTCTTAGCGAATCTCTGCTTGCTGTAGCCGTCACTGTGCTCGCTGGCGGAATACTCGGTATCCTCGGTGGAATATTCACCGTTGCCCTACTTCGTTTTTTTTGGGTACCTGGCTACCTGCGGAATGCAGTGGTGTTGATGATGGTGCTCGTTTTTTTTTCCCTGTCGAATTTCATACAGGCTGAATCTGGACTGCTAACCGTAACCTTGTTCGGCATATTTCTCGCAAATC
>CAYGNZ010000229.1:0-668 GCA_964351345.1 uncultured Bdellovibrionales bacterium
CTTGGCGTGAATGAAGATGACGTTGAGGGAGAAGCGAGCTCAAGTGTTCGCGTAACGTTTATTGGTGAGTCGAGTGTGATCGAGAGCTTCTCGTCGGGTATTCGCTAGTCTAGTACATCAAATAGCTTATGCGAGCTTCGATAAAACGGGATTCAAATTGTTCAATCTCTTCAACAAGAGCGGGGAGGGATGTGCCTTGATCGACTGCTTCACGGAATGCATTGCTTCCATACAAAAGATCAATTGCTGGCACTGAAGTTAAGAATTCATACGCCTGCTTGCGCCATTGAAATTCGTCCGGATAGCATTTCTTTGCAGCATAGATAAGCGCGAGCGCCCAGCGAAATGGTTGAAATTTCGCGCGGTCAGTCACGTGCAGTTCGACTCCACCACAGACCTCATTGGCGAATTTTTGGAATTTAGGAACAAAACTCAGCGGTCGTAAAACTGCCCCATCAAGCGGGATTGAGAGCGCGAGAGTTTCAGTAGCCCAGTGGGCCCCATCGATGTACGGAGCACCAAAGACCTGTAAGGGTTTGGTAGTGCCTCTTCCCTCAGAAATCTCTGTTCCCTCAAATAGACAAGATCCGGGATAGATTATCGCCGTATCAAGTGTCGGCATGTTCGGCGAGGGGTATACCCAATGTTGGGCGGTCTGATCAAAATAT
>CAYGNZ010000229.1:693-5986 GCA_964351345.1 uncultured Bdellovibrionales bacterium
AGGCGGGATTTCATCTTCACCTACGGCAAAACCCTTGTTAAACATCATCGCGTGCTCACCCAAAGTAAGTCCGTGGCGCTGAGGCACCGGAGCATAACCACAAAAGGACCTACAATCAGCCTTCAGTGCTGATCCTTCAATCTGATTGCCGCCAATTGGGTTGGGTCGGTCGAGTACAATTACCTTACACGTCGCTTTTTTCGCCACCTGCATGCAATACGCGAGGGTTTGTGCGTAGGTGTAGTAGCGCGCACCGATGTCTGGCAGGTCGACAATTAACACGTCAATATCTTCCAAGTCCGAAACTTGTGGTTTCAGCGTTTCCTCCGTGCAGCCATAGAGACTACGAACTGGCAGTCCAGTGCGCGCGTCGACGGAGTCTTCAACGGACTCCATATCCTGCAAATCGCCACGGAAACCGTGCTCGGGACCAAAAATACGCTGTAAAGACGATCCTAAAATGTCATGGAGCAAATCAACGCCATGGGAAAGGGAACGATCGACCGTCGCTTGATTAGCAAGCACCGCTACTCGTTGTCCTTTCAGTTCCCCAGCAGCCGATTGGAGGAACACGTCAAGACCAGTGGCAAATTTCGGAAGTTTCGTGGCCATAACTCGCTACTAGAGAGCTCGCTCAATAGTGTAATCCACAAGCGCTAGGAGAGAATTTTGCAGCACCTGGTCAATATTCTCACTCTTAAGGGAGAGTAGCATCTGACGAGCAGTTGCGGCTTCGTTCGCCGCAATGTCTCTTGCTTGATCCAAAATTTCTGATTCGCAGAGAATATTCTGGGCCTGCTTGCACTCTGCGGGACTCACTGCATCTTTCGCAAAAAATTCGCGAGCTCGAACATCATCGCTCTGCAACCAGAGAATATTGACCAAAGAGGGCGTGCGTTGCTTTAAATCCGTGCCAGAGGGTTTTCCGAGCAGGTCCTCATCAGCGGTGATATCCAGAATGTCGTCAACCATCTGAAAAGCCTTTCCAGCGGAATAGCCGAAGCGAAACATATTTGTGCGAACGGACTCATCATTTTGCGAACAATGCGCGCCAACACCCGTTGCGAGGGCAAAAAGGGAAGCGGTTTTCTTTCCAATGATGTCGCAGTACGCTTCGAGGCTAAGCTGACGATTGTTGCAAAGCGAACCCTCAAGCACCTCACCTTCTGTGAGAGCGATACAAGCACGCTCGGTTTGCTGAATAATGTAAGGATCTAGTTTTGCGCATAGACCAAAAGCTTTCACCAAGAGAAAATCCCCAGTCAGTAGCGTCTCCGCGAGGCCGTATTGGAGATATGCTGAAGGCTTATTTCTTCGGGTCGGTGATTTATCGATGATATCATCGTGGAGCAAGGTGGCCATATGAATCAGCTCAATGCCCGCTGCCGCGTCAATTAGCTGTTGGGGGAGCTCTGGGATTCTAAACATCTTGGCAACTAAAACCGCAAGCAGCGGTCGAATGCGTTTTCCGCCGAGACCGAGAAGGTATTGAGAGATATCGGATAGAATCTCTGCCTCCGAAGATAATGAGCGCTGAATTCTCTGCTCTATCAGCTGCAGACCGTCGGCGCCGGCCAAAAACGCTGCTTTTGCAGACTCTTGCAGCACTCCTAGGGCTTCCTGGCGTTGGGCAGATTCAGGGAGAGATTCGCTACTCTGAGAGGACATATAATCGTGCTGAAATTCGTTAACGCTCATAGAACACTCTCATTATCAGGAAATATCGACTCGGCAAAGTAATCTAAGCCGCAGTTGGATAAAAACGGCGTATTTCAATTCGAGGGTAGCACTGCAAAAATCTCCTAGAATCCTGTAGTAATTGGGCTGCTCAGGCTGAGTTTTTCTTCAGATACTGCTATTTACTCAAGACAACACATGGGCAGCGATAGCTTCGGTAACGTGACGAATCGAGATTGGATACATAAACGGCTTCAGAGAGCTGCAGAAGGGCACTTGTCACGAAAAACAAGTGTATTTCCAGCAGTGGGCGGTTATTTTGAAGTGGACTCCGAACCGCGTTACAGCTTCTCAAGTAACGACTACCTTGATTTAGCGGCCTCTGGTTTTGAGCTACCCGCGAACAAACGTCCAGCTGGCATTTGTTCCTCACGCCTGATTTCAGGAACCACTCCTCAGCATCTCGATTTTGAGCGAATGCTCGCTCAATTCCTCTCACAGGAAGCAGCCTTGGTATATGGAAGTGGCTATTTGGCGAACCTCGGTCTCGCGAGCAGTCTTATCCGAAGACAAGACGTCGTGTTCAGCGACCGACTGGTGCATGCCAGTATGATTGACTCAATCACCCTCTCCCGGGCGAAAAGCCGACGTTTTCGACATAACGATATTTCCCATCTAGAAAGTTTGTTACGCCAAGAGAGCAAAGCACGAGGGAGTGAACAACGCTTCCTGATTCTCACTGAGAGCGTGTTTAGCATGGACGGTGACCTTGCACCGCTTGAGGAACTCGTCAGTCTCGCTCGCAGTTTCGATGCTGAGCTAGTTGTTGATGAAGCCCATGCGCTTGGTGTGTTTGGACCATGTGGAGCCGGACGTGTCTCTGCACTCGGACTAAGCGAGGATGTGCTCGCCATTACGGGATCTTTGAGTAAGTCCTTTGCCGCATACGGTGGTTTTATATCCGGCAGTGAACTACTTCGCTCGCTCTGCGTGCAAGAGTCTCGCAGCTTTATTTATAACACTGCCCTTCCTCCCGCCTTGGTCGAAGATGCGCAGTATTCACTGCAGCATATGCTTGAGCATCCAGAATTGGGCGAAACGCTACTTTCACGAGCAGAGAAGTTTCGCGAGCGGCTCACCTCAGCCGGGTATTCTATTTGTGGTTCCGAGAGTCATATCGTTCCGCTGAGAGTCAAAAATGCGAAATACGCACTTAGTCTTTCAGCTCGATTAGCAGAGGATGGGATCTACTGTCACGCCATACGTCCTCCGACTGTCCCCGAAGGACAGGAGCGTCTTCGCTTTTCACTTACCCTGGCACACTCTAGTGAAACACTGGATTGGGTGATTGAGAGAATTCTGCATCACCTCGAGGATTCTCCGTGAACAGACTTACTTCTCTGATTAGTATCGCTGGTTGGGCGCAAATGCCGTCAACGCTCGATAGCTTTATCCCTCGGCGCTTTGAGCAGCTTCCTCGGGTTTCTACTTCAACCTATGAATTATTGGAAAACTCGGATTTGTCACAAAAACCGTTTCGCGCTGGAGTCCCTTCAGCCTACGCCGCTTCCTTAAGTGCCCATCTTTCTCCCCTACATAATACGGCGCTGATTGCTACCTCAATGGGCGGACTTGTTGCCCTGGAGTCAGCGCTACATTTTGCTGATCGAGTGGAGAAAATTGTATTGATAAATAGCACTTCCTGTTTTACCAGAAAGAAAAAGTCATCAGGAGAAGTGGTGATTCCAGGAGTCGCGCGTACGACTGTTCGAGCCATGCGCTTTGGTTTAAATACTGCTCCTCGGCTTACCATTGAGCAGTTTTTCGCCCGAGCGTGTGCGAGCAAAACTGATGCAGCCGAGAAATCCAGACTTGCACAAGTGCTAGACCCTCAGCGGCTGGCGCATGGTCTAGATTATCTCAGTACGGCTGATGTCTCAGGATCACTTGCGCGAATCACTCAGCCGATTTTAATAATTCAAGCAGCAAATGATAAGATAATCCCGCCCGAAGCTGGACGCTACATGCAGGAACTACTGCCAAATTCGCAATTTTACTTACTCCCCGAATCCGGGCATCAATTGAGCGCGCATGCTCCTGAGAGCGTGCTTGAACTAATCGAGGAGTTTTTGCAGTAGTGAATTGCGATTCGTCTGTACCTGAGGCTTTTTCAAGGGCCGCTGAAACCTATTCGACCGCGGCGTGCGTGCAACGCGAGGTCGCTAAAACTCTGCTTGCTCAGATAGAGACTGAGGCGAAGCCTCGTCGAATACTTGAACTTGGCTGCGGCACAGGCTTGCTGACTGAAGGGGTGAGCAATCGTTTTGCAGAGAGTGAGGTCATCGCCGTTGATAATGCGGAGGAAATGCTACGAGTCGCAAAGCTCCGATGTGTCGCTCCTCAAATTCGCTGGCATCTCGCTGATGTTCGTTCACTTGATCTTGGAGAGCAGTTCGATTCTGTTTTTAGTAGTTCTGCATTGCATTGGATGATTCCCTACCATCAGGCGTTTCGCACAATCCGGCGGCACCTTGCTCCGTCGGCGAAGGCGCATCTTGCCATCATGCTTGAGGGGACACTTCGTGAACTACACGACCTCAGAGAGAACAGCAACGGTATTCCCGCAGCACAGCAACGTTTGCCCAGCGAAAACGAACTTTCTGCGATTATGGAAGAATCTGGCTTGCTGATTGAGAATTGCTACCTCCGTACGTTTTCTCAACGACATACGAACTCGCGGGCGTTTTTTCGCGATCTTAAGCGACTAGGTCTGACCGGTGGAGTGTTCTCAAGGGGGGAGAGATTACTCACACGAAGTGAGCTACGCGCTCTGATGTCGGAATACGATGTAAGAAACGCCTCTGCTGAGGGTGATGTGACATCGAGTTACCAAGTCGGCTTCTTCAAACTGCGCCGTGGAGCGTAGCTACCTCGAGCATATGAGTTGCAAGTAAGGAAGAGCTACCAGGGATTAGTCGCAAATACGTTAAGTTCTGGAATAAAACCACGCCGATCCATCTCCAATACCGCTTTAACCGTATGGGCTATCTCATAGGCACGCAGCTTGCCATCCTCTTCCGGACGTTCGATGCCGTCGGGGTTACCAAAGGCAGTTGGAACCTCGCTTGGGCAAATAGTGCTAACCCGAACGTTATGTGGACGAAGTTCCGCCCGCCAACACTCAGAGAGGGAACGAAGGGCAAATTTGCTACTACTATAGGCCGAACCTGAGGCATACCCGCGATGAGCTGCGGTTGAAGCGATGTTGATAATATCACCGTGGTTTTGTTCGACAAATATTCTGGCAGCGGCCTGAGCCATCAGCGTAGCACCGAGAACGTTTACCTCCCAGACCTTTCGCATCGACTCTTCGGTCAGTTCTAGCAAAGGGAGGTAACTTCCGATCCCTGCGTTGTTCACCAAAACATCTAAGCCGGAAAATTCGCGCTGAATTACTTCAAACGTACTGGCGACGTCTTCGCTCTTAGAAACATCTGCCTGAATAGCAATCGCTCCCAGCTCATCAGCCGCAGTTTTGAGGCGTTCAGCGTTCCTTCCCGTAATCGCGACCTTCGCGCCATGCTCTATCAGTAACTTCGCGGTGGCTTTCCCAATA
>CAYGNZ010000230.1:0-2935 GCA_964351345.1 uncultured Bdellovibrionales bacterium
TGACCGCTTCCTCCGCTCTCTCTTCGCGATCACGAAACAGCGCGTTGGCCCGCTCAAGCGCGTCATCACGCTCTTTTTTCTCCGCGGCTAAATCAGGTGAAAGACTTTTGAACTCTCGATCTGCCTCTGACTGCATGTCGATACCGTCAGGGCCCTCGGAAGCATCCTCTTCAGCTTCCTCTTCCTCAGCCTTTTTTCGGCGGCGAATGACCTGTCCGCCTACTCGGCGTTCGGTAAGCACTTCCCCTTCGCGTCGTACTTCACGCACACCGCCACCTTTGCCACTTACGGCACGGCGAATGACAAATCGGCGGATTTTCTCCGCCTCTTCATCAGACAGTGAATTTGAGTGGGATTTTTTTCCTGAGATGCTGAGCTGTTCACACAAATCGAGTACCGCCTTGTTCTCTAGGCCTAACTCTTTTGCAAGCTCGTAAACTCGAACCTTCGACATATTCTCTTCGATCGTTTTCGTCGTTTAGAAAATCGCAGCCCCTCTAAAACTCCTAGAGGCCTCATTTATAGTCTAATCGACGAAGTCCTTTTCTTCGGAACTTTCGCTTCGGGTTTTGTTTGAAGCAAAAGCTCTCTCAATTTACTCAAATCTCGAACAAGCACCCCACAACCTTGGTGTTGGGGGTTTTGCTCGAATTGCCGCAGCGTTTGCTCCACAAGGAGCAAACCCACAGCATTCTCTCCGCAAAAGCGCTCCGCGGCAGGGGAGCGACTTACGGCCTTCTCTCCTGCCTTTTGGCAGTCCTTCTCTTGGCGCGTGGACTTTGCTTTTTTTGCAGAAGCACTTCCCTTCTCCAAAGCAAATACTACACGAGCGCCAAGATTTTTCGCTCCAAAACACTTTCGCGTTTTACAACAATACGCACCTCGGCCAGGCATATCCTGCATCGCATCAAGAAGAAGTCCGACTGACTCTTGCAGCACCAGCCGCACAAAAGTCTCTTTCTCTCCCTTGTGGCGACACATCACGCAACAACGTTGCGGCATCTGATCACCTTTCGATCCTTCTGCGTATCGTCTCCGCAGGTTCGGCCCTCGGCACTACGCCGTCGGCTGTTGCACCCGCAAAAACGCCTCAGTCGCATTACAAACTAACTCAGCCTCTTCCGCACGCAGCCCCGCTGACTCAATAAGCTGCTCAGCGGTGAGCTCTGCAAGCTCCTGAATGGAATCAACACCATTCTTCATCAAGGCTTCCTTTATATCTTCTGGAAGTATGAGCTGATCAATGTCAGTGAGAGGAGAATCCTCATCTGACATGATACTCTCAATTTCTTCCTCGACTTTCGCAGCAACCTCTGCGGCACCTTCAAGAATCTGCTTTACCCGATCCTCATCAAGCCCTTCGATTGCAAGTAGCTCCTCGACTGTCGCCTGAGAAACTTCCTGCGCGCTACGATAGCCTTCTTGGAAAAGTAGCTCCGATTCAGCAAGACCAATACCAGGAATCGATTCGAGCGCACTCCGTGCTCGCTTCGTCTCTTCCTCAGCAATCGACTCACTGCGGACATCGATACGCCAACCAGTAAGCTTGGAGGCAAGTTTTACATTCTGCCCTCGCCGACCAATTGCAAGTGAGAGCTGATCATCAGCCACCACGACTTCCATTGAATGCTCTTCTTCATCAACCACTACTCGAACCACATCTGCTGGAGAAAGAGCTCGGGCAACAAAGCTTGGCGCATCAGGTGTCCAGGTGACAATGTCGATCTTCTCTCCGCGAAGCTCCGCCACGACTCCCTGCACCCGAGTTCCCTTGATACCAACACAGGCGCCCACCGGGTCCACGTTCGGATCATTGGAATACACCGCAATCTTTGCACGCTCACCAGGCTCACGTGCCACTGATTTAATTTCGACAATTCCTTCGCCAATCTCTGGCACACCAATTTCAAAAAGTTTCCTCATGAACTCTGGATGCGAGCGAGTGAGCACAATCTGAGGTCCACGACTCACGGGATAAATATCAAGGATCATCGCGCGAATACGTTCCCCTTGACGATATCGCTCACGCTGAATTTGCTCACGCCCAGGAAGTATCGCATCCGTTCGGCCCAGGTTCACAATGATACTCCCACGCTCAAATCGTTGCACAATCCCGTTGACGATCTCGCCCTTTCTGTCACGGTATTCGCTGTAAATAATATCTCGCTCAGCATCGCGCAGCTTCTGAACAATTACTTGTTTCGCAGTTTGCGCCGCAATTCGGCCTAAGACTTCGGAGTCCTTACGACTTCCTAGCTCATCACCTACTTCGCAGTCTGGATCGTAGGATTTACGCGCTTCGGCGAGAATAATTTGAGTCTCGGGGTCCTCAATTTTATCAACCACCGTGCGAAACTCGTGCACTTCGATCTCGCCAATATCGGGGTTGTAGGTCGCTTCAAGGTTGAGGTTATGACCGTAGTGCTTTTTTGCCGCACTCAGCACCGCAGACTCAAGCGCATCGATAAGCACTTGTTTGCTGATACCTTTATCACGACCAACTTGATTAATGATCTGATCTAAATCGAACTTAATGCCCATTGTTCTTTTCCGTTTCCTCTACCTCACACACTTCTCTTTGTTTCTTTGCCGCAACAAATACAAAAATCGTATGCTCCAAATGATGTCCTTGAGTCGCTGAGGGTATTTCAGCACTTATGTCAGCTCAAGCAACACCTCATATATTCAATTCACTACGCGCTAGTCTAAAACTTAAACGCAACACTCGCCTTTCGTATGTTGTCATACGGAAACCGCATCTCCTCGCCTGCCTGTTCTTCAAGCAAGGTAATTTCACCATCTTTAAAAGACTTCAGCTCACCTAAATACGGACCTGACTTCTTCTTGACGTTCGCACCAGCATTTTGCGCCGCTACCTTTGAATCAAGCGTGAGCTTGACTCGCTCGCCGATGGCGTTCGAAAAATGCTCCTCGG
>CAYGNZ010000230.1:2945-5963 GCA_964351345.1 uncultured Bdellovibrionales bacterium
GCACTTCCCCCCCAGCAGTAGATCCATTCTCAGCAACCACAGCAGCGTTTCGAGCACGCGCAATCACCACCCGTAACCCAGCAGAGCGCCGCTCTACATCGTAGAGCTCAAGCCCTTCCTCTTGCACCACTCGTTCAAGCAAGCCCCAAAGCGGTTCTGATTTCTCTAAATACGACACGACTCTCAGCTCTCACCGGGTTGTATTGCTAATACTTCACTACTGCTACTGTCTCCCCTCCCTCCGGCAGCTTCTTCACTCACCGCTCGTTCATACCTCAGCGTCGACTTGGAAATTCCGCGGCCACATCGAACCTCGAAATCCCCCAAACCTCTCCATTGCGTCACATCGATTTGATGTTTGCTACGTAATCCTTAGGTATCTACCGAAGGATTGAACCGTAAAAGAGATGTCGCCTGCCGCAGCAAAAACGACCGTCCAGAGTAGAAGGAATGTTGTATCAAGGGCTGCGAGTTACCGCGAACGCGCTCAGACACAACTGCATTTTCAGGGATAAAACATCCTGAAAGCAGGTCGGAGTATAACACAGTGGCCTGAAAAAACCAGCAGAGAAGGCCAGCAGGAAAATACCCCTAAGGTGCTATAATTAATCTGTTATTTCAGCAGCACCCGTGCAACGGCTTGCTTCCATGATTTCCTTGCCAACAGTCGTTGATCCTCTGAAATACCAGGAGAAAACACAGAGTTATATCTCCCCACGCTGGCAAATAATTCCTTCTCAGTCAGGGGGTCTGATGCGGAGTTCTCCGAACCTTGGAGTCCTAAGTAAGCGGCGTGTGCGGCGCCGAACGCGGTAATTTCCGCAGAATTTGATACGTGAATCTTTCGATTTGAGATATCGGCAAGCGCTTGCGCAAAAACCGTATTCGCTGACATACCGCCGTCAATTCGCAGCTCAGCGACCTCCGTAAATTCCTCGCTTTCCAACACATCGGCAACCTGATGTGCGATAGATTCTAGGGAGGCTCGAATGATATGGTTTGCCGATGCCTCTTGCGTAAGCCCCACGATTGCCCCTCTCGCAGACTCATCCCAGTAGGGCGCACCAAGTCCGACAAAGGCCGGAACGACGAGAACACCTTTACTGTCTGGCACCAATCGGGCTCGCGCTTCACTCTCACTGACATCGCTGAGAATTCCCAATCCGTCGCGCAACCACGCAATAAGTGCTCCTGCAATAAAGATGCTCCCTTCTAAGGCATACGTCCGCTCCGAGACGAGGTCCCATGCGATACTGGTAAGTAAGCCTGAGTTTGAGCGAGGCGCGGAAGTCCCGGTATTGAGCAGTAAAAAGGCACCTGTGCCAAAGGTACATTTAGCGGAATCAGGCGTTCTGCAATCATGCCCGAACAGCGAGCTTTGTTGATCACCAAGCATCGCTGTAATCGGGATCAATTCTTCCCCCTGCTTCATCGAGCCAAAGTGCCCCATTGAGGGTTTTATTTGCGGAAGATTTTTCTCAGACAATCCGAAGAGCGATAACAGCTCCTCGTCCCAAGCGCCTGAGTGAATGTTATACAACATCGTTCGAGAGGCATTGCTTGCTTCCGTTGCAAGCACCGGCGCCCCGGCTGACTTGGTGAGTTGGTAAAGGATCCAACTATCAACCGTGCCAAACACCACTCGCCCCTCTTGTACTCGACTCGCAATATTTGTGTCGTTCTCAATGAGCCATTTTACTTTGCTTGCCGAGAAATAGGCATCAATCACCAATCCCGTCTTCTTCGCGATACTCTCGCCCCAGCCATTTTCTCTTAATTCATTGCATATTGGGGCTGTTCGACGACATTGCCAGACTATCGCAGGACCAAGGCTCTCGCCCGACTGCGGATCCCAGGCAAGCACTGTTTCTCGTTGGTTGGTAATCCCTAGACAAAGAATCTCGGCGGGAGGAACTGATTCGAACACCTCTTCGAGGCAATCGCGCACACTTTGCCAAATATCGATCGCACGCTGCTCAACCCAAGCATCGGCAGGATACTGCACGGCAAGACCTCGAGAGGCGCTGAGCACTTCCCTGCCCAATTGATCATACACAATGACTCGAGAAGAAGTAGTGCCTTGATCAATTGCGATAACGTACTGCTTCTTAGGAGCCATGCCAGCCTCTCCCGAACTTCGACTGTAGTAATGTCAGTAGCTCGGCTCTGAACTAATAGCCGAAGCTTACTTCTAGTATCTCGTACTCTTTGGTGCCATTAGGTAGACGAACTTTGGCCAGATCATCAACAAGCTTTCCGATTACTGCTCTGGCAAGTGGAGAGTTATAAGAGATGAATCCATTCTCAGCGTCTGCCTCATCCTCGCCGACGATGGTGATTGTTCGCTCATCCCCCGTATCAACATCAGAGAGCTTTACGGTTGCACCAAAGACCACTTTCTCCCCAGAGAGCTTGCTGACATCAACTACTTGAGCCGTTGCCATTTTACTTTCAAGATCCCTGATACGAGCTTCGAGCATTCCTTGCGCTTCTTTCGCTGCATCATACTCAGCGTTCTCAGAGAGGTCACCGTGGGCACGAGCAACCTCAATCGCTTTGGCCGCTTTCGGTCGCTCATAGGTCTTGAGTCGATGCAACTCCTCTTGGAGTATCTTGTGACTCGTGGTGGTCATTGGGGATCGTTCAACCATGATATGCTGCTCCTACGATAAAGCGCTGCTTTAAAAAACCCCAACGAGGAGCAGTATATTGCCCCGCAGGGAAGACAGAGATACTCATCACAAAATAAGGCGACACGATCAGTGTCTCGACTAAGGCCTTGCAATAGCTATTTCCCCAGCGTATTCGCGCACATCGTGTCGCTAATCGCTCCCCCTCTTGGCAGCAGTATATTTTTCTCCCGCTGGCGCTCGGCAATACTCCTCTCCTTTTAATCTCGGCCGATGGCCGAAGTTCATATTGTGATGAGTATATACGTGCTCTTCTGTTGTATGGGTTTGGGTTAAACTTTGATCTTTAGCCGGAAGCGTAGCTCTCGACAAGCCCCAACAAAATAGG
>CAYGNZ010000231.1:0-5962 GCA_964351345.1 uncultured Bdellovibrionales bacterium
TACCTCATTGGTTCATGTTTAGGGCCTCATCCTTTTCCGGAAATGAATCGCTTTTTTCAGAAAGTGGTTGGAGAAGAGATCCTTGAACAAATTGCTGCAGTCGAAGACTCCCTACCGGACTACGTCATTGCCTGTGTCGGTGGCGGGAGTAACTCTATTGGCGCCTTTGACGCTTTCCTCGGACATGGTTCCGTACAATTGATCGGAGTTGAGGCAGGGGGAAAGGGAGTCGCCAGTGGCTCCCATGCCGCCCGCTTTCAAGGTGGTAGAGTTGGAGTGGTCGAGGGCTACAAATCGTATTGGTTGCTTGATGAAAATGGACAGGTTGCTGATACGCACAGTATTTCAGCAGGACTGGATTATGCTGGTATTGGACCATTGCATGCGCTCCTTCATGAGAAGGGCAGAGTTGAGTACACCGATGCCACCGACGAAGAAGTACTCAAAGCATTTCGAGAGCTCGCTCAGAACGAGGGAATTTTTAGCGCCTTAGAATCAGCGCATGCGCTTGCCCATGCGTTAAAACTTGCTCCGACACTATCTCAAGATAAAACGATTGTGGTGAACATGTCGGGCAGAGGAGAAAAAGACATATTTATTCTCGACAAACGCTTACAAGAGCAAGACGGTGGAAATTCAACATTCATGGAATTTCTGCGCGACTACTTAGATCAGCAACAGAGTTAGATTATCAATGAAAAAACTATTTTCAACGCTTGCGAAATGCAGCACATCTGAACCGGCGCTGATGACCCATGTGGTATTGGGCTACCCCAGCATGGCTGAGAGCATTGATATCGTGAAGGCCATGGCCGATAAGGGCGCAAGCTTTGTTGAGCTGCAACTTCCTTTCTCAGACCCTATGGCAGACGGCCCAACGATTATGACTGCCAACGAAGCAGCTTTAGCCCAGGGTGTGACTCCAACAGATTGTATGAAAGCAATGGAAGAGCTTAGCTCCTCTGTTTCAATTCCTCTCCTGTTCATGACGTACTTTAATCTAGTCTATGCCTACCAAGGCGGCAGCGATGGGGTGCGTCAATTTAGCAAAGACGCAGCTAACGCAGGCGCAGAAGGCTTGATTGTGCCCGATGTCCCTCCGGAGGAGAACACGGAAGGCTATTGGGATATCACCCGGGAGCATGGTCTGTTTCCTGTACCGCTTGTCTCTCCCGTCAGTAGCGATGAGCGGCTGGCAAGAATTGCGCAGACCGTTGCTGATGGCTTTGTCTATTGTGTCTCTACCACAGGAACCACAGGTGCAAGGAATGACTTGCCTGAGGAGTTGCCGCAGTATCTGGCGCGTGTGCGTACCTATTTCTCTCAACCACTTGCTGTTGGATTCGGCATCTCTAGCCGGGCGCAGGTAGAAAATCTGCGAGGACACGCAGAAATCGCAATTGTCGGCAGCGCGATGATTAATTGTATTGCGGAGGCGACAGAGGCAGAAAGAGGCGAAGCCGTTGCGCGCTTTACCGCTGAACTAAGTGGCACTGCGGCCTAAACTACGCTCTCGTTATCCGAAAACGTGTCCTAGATTCTTCCTCCAGCATCGCCCTCGGCAGGAGTGAGCAGCTCTGGAATTGATTCCGAACGCGGCTCACTGAGCTCGACTTTGGGTAAGCGAATATCATTAAGAGTTTCCTCGCCCTTTGTACTCTCTAGCTCGATCGTCTCGTTTTCCAGACGACGCTCGAGTCCTTCGTAGGCACGAAGCAACAGAGGGGTGAGTTGTTCTTCATTCAGAACATAACGCTCTTCTTTCGCCGCGAAATGACGTTTCAACGTCTCTCGATCAAACTCATCCTCGAGCGCATCAAGTAGCGTTTGCTGAAAAGCAGGATCTTGAGTAGCCGCATAGAGTTGCTGCATTTCGTTAGCGATTTCCTGCTGTGACTGCTGCAGGCCAAGAATTTCTTGCACCGCAGAGGAGCTCATCAGCACCGAACCGCCTACCCGATTTCCATTTACACCAATCGGTGTTGTCCTTGTTTCAAGTTGATTACGAAACTGCTCATCTTGGATGATGTTTACCATCAACGGAAATCTCTTTCGCAGATACGCAACCTCGTCTTCAATCAGCTTCGTTCTTGCGCTGATGGTGCTCGGTGCATGCGGATCGGCTCCTCGCAAGGCGTCTTCACGGGCTTCAAAGCGTTTGGCAAAGTCTTCACCGAGTTCAGATACTTCATCGGTAACAAGAATCTTCCCCGTGTCATTTTTCGTATGCCAATACGCTTGCCATGCCGTGGTGGTATCGGTATCTCGGTGCTCCTCAAGAAAGCTTCGACGATAGAGTTTCTCTGCTGCCTTTTGGGTTCCTTCCTTATTGACGAAGACGTAGTCATAGATCGCGCTCACGCCACGCTTCTCGGAAGTATTGAGATCATCAAGTGGTGCACCCCACCAGTATCCTTTTCTGTTTCTGTAATCCTGTACTTCTTCTAGTACGTCATCGATGTTTTCCCAATTCTCTTCCCACTTGTCGGAATAGATAGGGAAATCTCGACCAAGCTTACCCTGGCGCTTCATCTCAATGATACGACGCATAAAGTCTGCTTTTGCTAGTTTATCGATGTAGGCCTGCGCAACAGGAGTCATGGGATTATCAGGCTCACTGTCACCTTTTATCCAACCTTGCTCGCCGCGTCGAAGAGTGCGTTTCACTCCTCCCTCAACTGCAAGTCGCTTATTATCTTCAAGCACATCATCAAGCGCTGAAAATGAACCGTAAATTGCTGCTCCGGTCGAGAGCACTGCTCCACCTGCCGCGGTAATCGGTGCAAATGGTCCACCAACAAGACCTCCCGCAACGGCTCCTTCAAGTGGTGCTCCAATTGCGCGTCCTACAAGTCGAGCGTCTCCCTTTTCATGTATAAAGGCGCCGTTTGCCGTATAACTGTAGCCCGCGAGCGGTGCGTAAGCCACACCAAGTGCTCGACCACCTACTCGTAGCGACCAGTTCGGTACTGCCGCAACACGACCCAAGCCAAGTCTCTGTAAGGTTGCAAGCCCTGCTCTACTATTGAGCGCGTAATGAGTTCCCTTTATTCCGCCATACACCGCGCCGATGTCACCCATACTTGCACTGACATCCATTCCCCAGCTCGCGACCACGCCAATTTCTTCAGTAGTAAATTCTGTTTTGATGCCCATGGCGAGCAGCTTGTCATCCGCCAAATCTCCGGCAAGAAGGCTGGTAAGATGAGGGAGAGGTGAATGTTTCGACTCTGGGCGATAATCTCCGGCAAGCGCTTTGTGCATCGCCACAAGCCCGGTGAGGTAGGCCGTGTTTTGCACTCTTGGATCTCGGAGCGCTCCTCTCGCACCTCCTACCACATTACCTGGCTTGGGTAGTCTGCTGCGAAGCCAGGCGAAGCGGCTTACTTTTGGTTGCTCCACAACAGTAAGTGCAGTCCGAGCCGGCTCGACGGTCTCCATCGGTCGTAGAATCAGTGAACGATTTCGAGGTAAGACTGGGCGATTGGGATCAACTCCAGGAATTCTCGCTGTGCGCGGCGCTTGAAGTCGAGCACTTTCCGGTGCGCTTTCCGCGGTGGCAACTCGGGTGCCGCCTTCGGTCGCTGCAACTCTTGACTCTATCACGGTAGATGAGCGTGTTTCTGCTGCGACAACTTCCGCAGGCGTTCCCGTGCCTCTTGCCACCTGCTCAGCAGTTGTGCCCACACCCGAGCGAGCGCCTTCTACCGCCGGAACTTTACTCTCGGCGGGAGCACGTAGTTTTGTAGACTCCACCGTCCTGGCTTCTGTACTTGCTACTGTTCTCGGTCGAGAACTGCCTTCCGTAATTGTTTCTGCCGGAGTAGCTCTTGTTGTTTCAACACTAGCAACTCGAGAGCTTCCCTCTGTCTGAGCGATTGTTTCGGTCGCTCGAGTGCTTGTCTCTCCAGCCCTCGTCGATTCAACCTTTGGCACTTCCCCTTCAATGGGTGCTCGAAGGGATGCGCGTGGAGTTGTGCGCGAATCTGTCATCGCAACTCGTGTCGGACGAGCAGCACCCTCAGTCGCAGTCTCCACAGAAGTAACTCGACTTGTCTCCACCGGGGTCACTCGTGAACTACCTTCTGCTCGTGCGATTGATTCAGCAGGTCGAGTCGTCGTTTCAGTAGCGACAGAAGATTCAACTCGGGGAACCTCTCCTTCAACTGGCGGACGCAATGAAGCGCGTGCTCGCGAGCTTGATTCAGCACGAGCAACGGTTTTGCTCGTTGATTCGCCACCTTCAACAAGGCGCTCTGGCGCAAGAGTTCGACTTGTTTCAGCCACGGTTTGCGGTCGAAGTTCAGCGCGACTAAGGTTTTGCACGCGACTTCTTGATTCCGCTACCGATCGAGATTCAATCTCGGGGACTTCTGCCTCAATTGGCGTTCGTAAACTCGCCTTCGCTACCCGCGCACGTTCCGCACTGGCAACACGTGAATTGGATTCCGCTCCTGCCTCAACCACTCCTTCGCCAGGAAGTACGCGAGAGGTTTCCACTGCACGCAGTGGTGCTCTTGTCTCCGCCTCAGCAATTGTTTCAGCGGGAGCTCTCCGTGTGCTTCGGGACTCAACTTTGGGAACTTCTGATTCCACTGGTGTTTCTAGAGCGGTGGCACGAGCAGGGGCCTTTTCGCTGCTCGCCACTGAGCGAGTCGAGGTTGGGCTTTCAACGACACTCTCCCCGGTAACCGCGCGAATTGTTCGCGCTATACGCGATCGAACACTTGGTCGTGTAGCACTTTCCCCCGTGGATTCGGCAAGTGCTCTCGGTGCAGTTCCACGCTCCGCGGTAGCTTCGCTACTTGGTATTCGCTCGCTCGTGGGCCGTTCAAGGACCGCTTGTCGACGAACTGTTTCTGTAGCGCGCGCCTCTGCGGGGCCTGTTAGGCGTGGTGGTTCGACTTGCGCGATTCGGACCCGAGTTTCTGGCGCTCGAAGTCTGGGAGTACTACTCTCTACTGTCGTAGGGCTACGTCGAAAGCGACTTGCGGCTCGTCCCGCGACACCTTTTGCGGCACGAATTCCACGCTCAACCCCATTTCTCAAGGTCGCATCAGGCAGCACGGGTATCGCAGCATGCTCACTCAATGGATCAAGAATACTCTCCAAGGTATCGGCGGGAGTATCGTTTGCCTCCACTCTCGGCGCGGCCTTTAGAAGATCGCTCTCCTCAGGCACAACGATATCATCATGGAGCAGGGAGTAACGATACATTGGCAAGCTCTCGCTCCGTCCAAATCCGTGTGATTCATCGTCGACTATCTCATTCCTTGAGATATGTGCTGCAGTAAAGCGAATGCTTTGGTCGCGCAATTCCGCATCGCGGCGTAGTTTTGTGTTTACCTCATACAGCTCGGAGGAGTTGAGTTGAAGTTTATCGATACGGCATCCCATTAATCTCCGCTCCCCGCGAGTCTCTGCAGACTGGAAGAAGGCACGTCGAGGATCGATGGTGACACCGGTCACCCCTTTCACAAATTTCTGTAGATCCGCCTGTCGCTCACCACTGCGAAAATCTTCGAACGCAGAGGCATCAGGAGTGACAAGCCAGAGGCTATCTCCTTTTTTATATAGGCGAACACCTGTCTCTGCATGGGTTGCAATAAGTCCTTGCTCACGTTCATAGCCAAAAAAATCGTTTAGCTTTTGGAGACCGCTGAGCATTTCATCAACGGCAGTATTGAGCTGTTCCCCCTTTCCTTCATTCAGTGCTGCCAGAAGCGCCTGGTGGTGTTGATTGACAAAACTCTCCCAACGACCAAATGAAGAGTTCTGCAAGAGATCACTTCCCTGGTTTGCTTGAGCGATTAATTCTTCAATTCTTTTTAGTTTTTCAAAGGTCGTGCTGAGACCGTCTTCACCAACAAGGGAGATAAGAGAAGAGCGCTTAATTTGTGAATCGAAAGGGTTTTTTGAGGGTGCGCGTAGTCCCTTGAGATTTTCTGCTCCGCGTGGAGCT
>CAYGNZ010000232.1:0-5922 GCA_964351345.1 uncultured Bdellovibrionales bacterium
TCTCCAGGAGAGAGCTCAAGTAAGTCATCAATCATCGCCAGCGCTTCGGGATAACGCTCAAGCTGTCGAAGAAGATAGGCTCCAAGCGTCCTCGACTCAGCAAAGAAGTCATCGCCAGACTCAATTTTCCTTAGTTGCTCAATTGCATCTTCTGGTCGTTTCATGCCCGCGTACGTGGATGCGAGGTAATACCGCGCCGAAGAATGCTCTGGATGTTCGGAAAGGATTAGCCGCAATTCTACCTCAGCACCAGGAAGGTCTCTTCGCTGGAGTTTGATTAACGCAACTTTGAACCGTGTCTCGCTCGGATCTTCTTCAAGCGCTTGAACTGCTTCAAACTGCTCTAAGGCATCTTCAACTCGATCTTCCCCGAGCAACAATTCGCCGAGGAGCTTGTGCGCTTTCGCATTCGTGGGATCTTTTTCAGACACTTCCCGCGAAAGAGCGATTGCTTGGTCAAACTCCTTTAGATAGGCGTACACTCTTGCAAGCTCTAGCTGCACACTGGATGCCCCAGGATTCAATTCTAAGGCTTTCTCGTAGTAGGCTTTCGCTTGGCTAAACTCCGTGCTCGTCACGTAAATTTTTGCCAGATAGTAATTGCCAAAAAATGATTTCGGATTTTTTGCAACTAATTCCTTCAACGTTTTCTTGGCAGACTCGACGTCTTGTTGTTGCGCGTAGAGGCTTGCGATGAAGACATAAGGCTCCTCCGCGGTCGCATTCGTTGAATCGATTATTTCGCGATATACCGCAATTGCTTCATCTGTTCGTTTTAAGGTGGCAAGAATACCTGCTCGTAACTGTAAGGTCTGAGGGTCTTCTTTCTCAGAACCTTCTGCCGCGAGGTCCAACTGTTTCAAGGCTTCATCAAGCTCTCCCGCTCGAAGATATAGTTGAGCGAGACGACGTCGAAGGGCCGGCGCTGCATCTTTTTCGTTATCCGCTGCCGCTTCAAAATACTCCAGTGCTTCTTCAAAATTCTTCTCTCCAAGAGAGAGTTCCCCAAGCATAAAATTATAATCCGCCTCGGAATTTGCAGGGACGTCTTTGTTTTCGGCCGCAAACCGGGCCGCCTCCTCTTCAAGAATCGCCCGGCGAAGACGGGCATGCGAATCACGAAAAGAATCACCCGTGCCACCTAAGGAGCACCCAACACAAAGCACGAGAAGCGCAGAGAGAGTTGCAAAGCTTGAACTTCGAAAGAATCTACTATTGAGGAAAAAACACATTTTGGAATTCAGTTCTAATCGCTTATCCATGAATAGAAATAATGAGAGAACTTCTCGCGACCTTGGTCATTCGAAGCATACTAGATTTTGGTCCCCTTGCTCTCAATCAGACACTCGATTGGCTTGGGCACCGTTCCCGAGACGATTTCCCTGTTCAATGTCCCCTGTGACACCTGTTAATGGTCGAAGCTCTCGCAAGGAGCCTCCGCTATCGGCTGCTTGTCCGACGATTTCGCGCTCTCTCGTTCGACCACGCGCCGTAGACGAGCGTAGCACTCCGTCGGTGGCGAGTGCCGCACTCGTTGGCGCTCGGCGAATTCGTCTGGCGAGTGGACTTAGCTCACGTACTCGCTCCTCCTCACTACCAGACCTAGCTTCGAGAGTATTCTCGGGGTTTGCATCAAAGGTAGAATCTAGATCTCGCTCGAGATCATCGACCAAGGTAGTGGGAGTATGAGCTGAAGAAAATTCGTTGTTTTCGGCGAGCAGTCGCTTTGCGCTGAGAACTCTTTTTTTGCACTCAAGCAAATTGAATCGCAGGCCCTGCCAAGCCACCGACTGCCCTGAGTTTGTTCCGCGACCTTGCTGCTTGTGATAGGCCGACGCTAAATGCTCAAGCATGTTGAGCAATTCTGTAGCTTCTGCCAATTGCGTGAGTACCTCACTGTTTTTCATTACTTCACTCCGCCGGATATTCTGCCCGTCTCTGTTCAATGCGAACTTTCCTAATAGCCTATCGCTTTATGACAATCCTTCGACTTCTCACACAAATCTCCGCGGTGAATTCCCCAGCGGCTGACTCAACTGCTGGATTACCTAGCATCCAAGCCAACATGGAGCCAAGATACGCCAGCAGAGCTCAATCTTGTCAGGGGAAGCGGAGCACACAAAGGATCGGTCATTTAGAGGCGATCTTACTTTAAATAGATCTTTTCGCATACGTTATATGCGGACGGCTTTTCCCATTTCCCTTTGGAGAGCCAGATTCCCGCGGCAATCTACTCGGCTTAACGCCAGCCCCCAACCAAAGCTAAGATTTTAATCTTTATGATAATTATGCTATAATATTGCTTGCATTTGCTCCTCAAAGTATGGTCAAACATCTCGGTTGTTATTTCGTAGAGGCGAGTAGTTTCCTTATCTTTCACGAAAGAGATCTCTGGGCTCCAAAGGGAGAAATCTCTTGTGAGAGCATTCGCTGTCAGCTTTACTCCGATGGCTGAAGATACACAGCGGGGGAAAGTAATTACTTGTAATTAATCTGCCTACTTAGATAGGCCAATTAGACTGTAGAATTATCAAGCATGATTGAAATTATCGTTGGACAAAATAACCTTGAGAAAGCAATGCGCGTGTTGAAGCGCAAGCTGATTCGCGAAGGAGTCTTTAAAGAACTTAAGTCTCGACGCTTCTACGAGAAGCCTTCTGAGAAGAGAAAGAGAAAAACCAAAGAAGCTCAGAAAAAACGTCGTAAGGACAACGACCGTTCTCGGCGCTTCACCTCTTAATCGCAATTAATCCCTCAGTCTTTGCTCCCTAGTCGTCTCGCAGCAAGCACTGGAAAGAGTAGTCGTAACGATATGCGGTTGGAATGAACTTCACCCGGCCGCCTTTCTTTGAATCCTGAGATTATTCTATTAGTGAATTTATTCAGGAAGAAGTAGATTCAGCCAATCATCGCCGCGTATTCGTATTCAGCAGATAACGGCGACTATCATGCTCAGGCTATACCTCAACAGTCCGCATGAGATTTCTGCTAACTAGAAGAACGATGAGACTATGCGGTCCTACTCCCCGCCTCTGATTTACCGCTACATCGCACGAGAAGTTGCTACCCCTTTCATCGTATCGCTCTTTGTTTTCACGGGTATCTTGTTTCTTGCCCGCGCCCTAAAACTCGTAGAGCTCGTGGTCAACAAGAACGTACCGGCGGGAGACATCCTCTTACTTTTTTCGTACATCATTCCGCGTTTTCTTGAAGTAGCGATCCCCATGCCGCTGCTTCTTGGCATTATTGTTGCCTTTGGACGCCTCAGTCATGACAGTGAGTTTGTCGTGCTTCGGGCCGCAGGAATGAGCTTGAAACGACTTGCCATTCCGGTATTGGGTTTCGCCACGCTGGCCGTGGTCTTCGCCTTACTTCTCACACTTTGGATTCGTCCCCTGGCGAATTATCGCCTCGGGCTTGGTTTGTTTGAAATTGCCAAAACACAGGCGAGTGCCGGGCTGGTTTCGGGAGTATTTAATGAACTTGGACAGCTCACGGTGTACGCTGAGAGCATCGAGGGTCAGGGCCAGAAGCTAAACAATGTGATTATTGGTGACCGTAGTGATCCCGAGGTGAGCCGCCTGTTTATCGCGAAGTACGGAAAAATTATTTCTGACCCAATGCGCAGAAGCTTGTCGTTGCAGCTTTATGACGGAAGCATTTCTGAAGGTAGTGGCCTTAACTTTACCGTCACCTAATTCTAAGTAAACGCGATTGAGATGCCACACAGCGCCTTGCTCGGAGAAGCCGCGACACAAGGCAGTAAAGGTGCGGACGAAATGTTACTTGGAGAGCTACTTCAAGCAAGTAGCGGCGCGTTTGAAAAAGGGGAGTTAGGAGACAATAACATTTCAAAGTATCACGTGGAGTTACAAAAACGCTTTGCGATTCCAATCTCATGCCTCTGCATCGCGCTTGTGGCAATGGCACTTGGCATTCAGCCGAGCAGAAGCGGTCAGACATGGAGTGCATCAAGTAGTGTCGCAATGGGAATCGGACTCATCCTTTTTTACTACATCCTCTTTGCCCTGGTTACCGCGATCGGAGAAAAAGGGGAGATACCTGCCTGGATTGTGATGTGGCTACCAAATCTACTCTTCGCAGCGCTTGGGTATTACTTGTTTGAGCAAATGGGTAGCGAGAAGTGGATGGCGGTAAGTCAAACGGTAGCCGAAACCCTCTCGGCCATATCAAATCGGATTCGTTCGTTTTTTCGAGGAGCCTTCGCATGAGCCTCGATGCGATTACACAACGCCTCGGCCTGACGTTGATGCAACGGTATGTGTTGAAGCAGTTTCTTAGTATATTTTTCCTCTGTCTGTTTGCCGCAGTCTCTCTATTTCTAGTATTTGAAACGTTTGAGCGCATGAGAGTTTTTGTGAGAGAGGATTCTACCTTTTTACAAGCAGTCTCATACCTGGGCTTTAAGATCCCGCACATCATTCAACTGATGACTCCCGTTGCGGTGCTTGTTGCGACGCTGATTAGTGTGGGGCGCCTTTCTCAACTCTCAGAAATTACGGCGATGCGTGCCTGCGGAGCGAGTATATTTTCTTTGGCAAAACCACTTCTCTTCGCTGGTGCTTTGATTTCTTTCTTCGTCTTCCTCGCAGGAGAAACCATCGTTCCCTGGTCATCACAGCGCGTTGAAGAAATCTATAACATCGAAATTCGCAAAAAGGATGAAACAGGCGGCTTTAGCCGCGCAAATTTTTGGTATCGTCACGACAACACCTTCTACCGCATCGGTTTTTATGACTCACAGAACTCCTCTCTTGCCGCGATTTCGATTCTTGAAATGGATAGTAATTTCAATCTTCGACGACGCTTGGACGCAAGCGATGCAACCTGGGACAGCAACCCCCAGGTCGGTTGGACCATGCAGAACGTTATCGAAACCAGCGTTCGGGATGGTGGCGGATTCAATGTAGAGCGTTTTCGCAAGCTCCCGCTTGTAATCAAAGAGCGCCCAGAAGATTTCTACAATATGGAACGCGAACCTGAAACCTTGAGCTATCTTGAATTGGGAAGCTACATTGAGAAACTACAATCAGAGGGAGTCCCCGTGACCCAGTATTTGGTCGCACAGGCATCAAAGATATCATTCCCGTTGGTAAGTTTGATTGTGGTAATCATCGCTTTTCCTTTTGCGCTCACCCCTGCCCGCTCGGGCACGATGACGACAAGCTTCGTTGCGGGGATTACCATAGGCTTCGGCTATCACGTCGTACACGCAATAAGCACCTCCCTTGGCGGGGCTGAGCTCATCCCAATCGTACCCGCAGCTTGGGCAGCAAATGTGTTACTCGGATGTATCGGTGGCTACCTCATGGCAGGTTCCGACTACAGTTAAGATTCGCTCGCGATTCGCGCGCCCTCCCGTCGCAGGATTTCAGTAGGTAAGAGGCTTGGGAACTTAGCTGAGGGCATCAAGCCAAAACGCAAGCAAGCTATCGAGCATCGCTTCGCGCTCAACTCTAGGGCGCCAGCCGAAGTCTCTGGAAGATTTCTCGTAACTGCCAACCATTTCAGGAATATCAACCGTTCTCACCCGCGCAGGGTCCTCGACAACTTCGACATCGATATCAGCAAGCGCGATAAGACTGCGCAACAACTCACCGATTTCAACGCTTTCACCAGAACAGAGATTATACGACTCCCCGTTCTTGCCGTTAAGTAGCGCTTCTCGGTACCCGCGCACGATATCAGAAACATCGCTATAATCGCGCTTCACCTCGAGATTACCTACCTTGATGATTGGTTCCTGCTTGCCTAACTTCACCGCCGCAACTTGCTTGGCAAAACTAGAAATCGCGAACTGGTCTGATTGTCCCGGCCCGAGATGAGAAAATGGACGCACTCGAATTGCATTCACGCCATTGCTGTAGCTGTATTTAAACACCGCGGCATCAGCAGAGGCTT
>CAYGNZ010000233.1:0-5712 GCA_964351345.1 uncultured Bdellovibrionales bacterium
AACAGTGAGTGTCCCCTCGGGTCGTTCCGGCCGCTTGCATGGGCCAAGGACGCTCGCACCAAATGAAGTCGCCGTGTATTCCTCTGATGCGGTGCTTCTTCCTGTCACAAGCGAAGGATCGTTAAGCGCTGAGGCAACCTGCTCGAATTGTGGAACGAATCGCTCCACGACAGGTAATCAAGAAGCGACAGGCCCTACGACATTACGAGCAGCGAAACCAGTGGGAGTGTTTAATACCATTGGAGGTACGACGTACTTGATTTATGCAGAGATAGAAGTAAAAAATGTTGGCTCGAGCGTTGCTGAGGATGTCCGTGTGCAGCTTGAGCTTCCAAACGGCAAGGCGACGAGCTTATCCGGTCCAGAAAGCATTCCTCCTAACAAAAAACGACTTTATCGCAGTCGCTTGTTCGAACCAATAATCTCTACCAAACGACTCAAGGCGCTCACGTCATGTTCGAATTGTAGATAGCGAGAGTTATTTTGCTAAAAATTCTCTCTGAGGATTTAGCGAGCACATTTGAGCGAAAACCGTACGGTGGGAAGACGTGAAGTCATCTCACCGTACGGTTTGCTCGAGGGAGAACTGACGTCTTGTGGTAAACCTTACGCGGTGACCTCAAGGAGTAGGTCGATCAACGCGCTTGGTGAAAATCCTGGCTCGGCGCACACGTAACTAAGCTGACCATTCGGCATGCGATAGGCGCCGAGTTTTGGTTTCCTGGTCCAGGTTCCTCCAACTTGCGAATAGCTTGGTGGTGTCTCAGTGAATTCGAAGCGTACTTCACGGGGAATTTCCAGGCGATAGCACAGCAAGTGTTCGAGAAAACGAAGTTCCTCCCTTCCGGTCTGCTGTAGCTGCACGCGGAACTCCTCCTCAACCCCGTTCAGTTGCACGGAAAAGAGCTCCGTTAAATCGCAGAGAACTGGGTCGGGACGATAAGATGCTTGTTGCGGGAAGGCTTCGATTACCAAGGAGCCATTCTGTTCAGAGATCCAAAGTTTGTGAGCAAAAAATGGATTCTTAACTTCCATATTGCCCAAGGGATGATAGCCAGCGCCCATTGGGCTGGCTCTGAGTAGGCAACCGCTGTCCATGTACAGGGTTTGATTAACCCGCAATACTCGAACGACGCTATCGGTATACATGTTCAATCCTTTCGTAAAGTTCTAGGGGATCTGGCCAGGGCGGGCCGAGCGAAACCATACGTCAAATGTGCCCGAGCTCCAGAAAATCTCGAGCCTGGGCACAGTGAAAATTCTACTCAGATTGAAGCCGAGCACTTTACTGGGTTTCACTGAAAACTGCCAGTGTTCGTTACACGGTTCCATGTAGGGCATCAAAGCTGAACTTGAGAGGAGAGCGAAGGCAGTGAAACGACTACTCGGGTGAGCGAGTAGTCGCAAGAGACGAGATAATTTATAAAGAATCTTATCGGTAAAGGCAAAGCGAGTAGGAGTGAACATAGAAATCTCTCAATTACCTAATAGCTTAAGTATTGTGCCCACTGGTATTCTGAACGTAGCGGTGTTTTTGCTCTTTCTCTAATTCTATCTGTTTGATTACAGAGTACTTTTGCTTTCAGCCAATCGAATGGCTGAGAGAAAGCGGTGTGAAGAGGTTTTTGCTCTACGTGGAACAACTGAGCAAGGTGTTTCGCTTTCTTTTCTGTCTATGTCTTTAGTTGCAGACCCCTTCAAAACAGGAGCAGAGAAGTGAACGGTTCAGATCAAGAGATTCGCGAGGTAACACTTGAGACAGACGATGTCGTGCTCTACCATCGCAACGACAGCCCCGATGTGAGCCAAAGGTACGCCTGGGTGCTCAAAGGTGCAAGGTCGCGGATGGATGAACTCGAGAGACTCATGACGTCCTGCCGAGAGACTCGAGGTAAGACCCGAGCTGATTTTTTTGCCGACGTGGGCAATCAGGGCATCAAAGTAATCCGCTTATCGGGCAGTATTTCATTGATGGGCGGCGCAGATTCTGGCGCAGTTGATGTGATAGACGCGGCGAAGAGTCATGGAGAAGAACACAATTCTCTGATGATTCTCCAAATCTGAGAGCTTGCGCTTCGCGGTGCTTCAAAAACCATCGGTTTACGAAGCACCGCTTTCTCTTTCTAGTTTTTTCTAAACTCGGCTTGGCAAGTCAGAGCATCTCCTTCGTTTTTCATCGTGCCGCGCAGTGTAGATTTTTTTGTAAGAATAATGTCTGCGCTATCGCCCGAGCCCGAAAGTGAAATGCGGTAATCTTTGTAAAAATCCAACTTCAGCGAGCGATGCTTCCAGGTGTAATTGATATGCACCATATGTTTGGCAAGTTGGGAGCATACCGAGATATATGTGGTAAAGAAGTTTAGATTTCCTGCCCGCAAGTCAGCCGCTGATAATGGGGTAGCATACGACTGCGCAAGTCCGTTTGAGACAACCTTGACCTTGTTGCCACTGAATCGATGCGTTTTTCGTTTGCCGTTCTGCACGTAAATAATTGTCGCGTCCCAGGGAATATAGCTTAGAACATCTCGCCTCCCATTCCACCTAATCTGGGAAGTATAGTCGGCGGACTGAAGATCGTGAATTATGACGGATTCTACGTCTCCCCCCGTTGGTAACTGAGCCATGGCTGTTTGCGCAAATATCAATGAGCTACCGAGGAGCACGGCGAGTAGCGCAACTGCGTTCTTCAGGGAGATATTTGATGTAAGTATAGTGTTCATTTTCCCTCTTCTGTTTACTGGTTATCAAAATCATAACGCTGTTAATCATCCTCACTTTGAGCTTTCACTTGCGGTAGAAGCTCGCGTGCAGCTTCAAGTGAGACAGATAGAAAGATTATTAGCGGGAAATGTCGCCAAAAGGTCGCGAGTTTGCACTGAAAGGCTCACGAAAAATTTAAAATGAAACTATGGGGTTGCTGGAGAAATGGGATCTCGGCCGTGCTCAACAAAAAACTTCCAGATGGCATCGAGTCCATCAAAGTCTTTGTTTACCACCCCGATTAGTCTTTTGGGTAAATACTGTTTACCACCGGGGATAGTGTGACCTCCACCGTTGACGCGATACAGCGCTACTGCGGTTCCCTGTTGGCCTCTTTGCCAGAGAAAGTAATCAACGCTTGAATCGTCCTCGATGTTGTTGTTCGCGATTCTGTTCTGGCTCACTGATTGAATGGCTATCCCGTTGTGCTGCAACCAAAGTGAAATGGCTTCGTCTGTTGAAAGACATTCTCCACGATCAATAGGCTTCACGCCGAATAGTTTCGTGAGGCGAGGGAAGAGACGTATCTCTATTTTGCCTCCCTCGTAGGGAACTAAAGGATCTCGAGTCCCATTCATAAAGAGTACCGAAACAGGAACTCTCGGGCTGAATTTCTGTTTTAGTGGCAGAGCTAAGGAGGAAACGATGCTTCCCACTGCGGCAAAGACCTCTGAGTGTTCGATTGCGAGTCGTTGGCTCATAAAGCCACCGTTTGATATCCCCGCGGTGAACACGCGATTTTTATCGATTGGATGATGCTTGCTAATGTCCTGAACTACTTTTACGAGAAATCCTGAATCATCGATTTCGCCCGTGGTGGACTTCAACAAGCGCGACTCTCGGCCATCATTCCAATGAGTGTCGAGGGCATTGGGGTAGGCGACGATAAAGCCGTAGCGATTGGCAACTTCGTTAAATCCCATTTTCGCTGCCTGAGTCGCATTCCCACCTCCGCCGTGAAGGAAGAGCACGAGAGGAGTTTGTGTGCTCGTCGTGTGTGTGTGCGGACGGTGGATTAAATATTCTCTCTCCTGTCCTTGATGCCAAATCGCACTTTTTTCAAGTGATGAAGGCTTTTCGCTCCAGCCGAGAAGGCTCGGGACGAACAGAAGGCATAACAAAGGGAGAAGTGCTTTTCTCATCGACCTTTTATTCTCAGAAATAGAAACGAAAAGGTGTGCAATGTTTATTTGGCGAGATAGCGTCCCGGAAGCGAACTCTTCTCTTGCCCTCCGTCTAAAACTATTCTCGGACAGCCATCTCGCACCCAACGCGAAAAGTGTTCATTGAGAGAATCGAAGTTCTGATAACCGTATCTTTTTGCAATCGCGCTTTCGAGTAGGCTGGAGTGTTTTGCATCCAGATTGCCTTTCTCCTCGTCGCTCACCTGCTTAAGCATATCAATAAACTCTCGCATGCCCTGTTGTCGAATGAGGAACTCGGAGAGCGCCATTCCTTGACAGTAAAAATCCCACGTCGCCTGTTCTCCCGATGGATATTCTAGTGTGTCCACGAGGCGTTGAATTGGAATTGCTCTTCCATCTGCATAGGCTCGCATCAAACTACCACGAATGCTGGTTTTCATTGAGTTACCTTCTCGATAGCTTGCGATACCTTCATCTGCCCAGCGCGGCGGATTCACTTCAAGATGGTAACGGGTGATAGTGTGGCTTACTTCGTGGGGAATTATGTTCTCTCTGATGCTTTGCAAACTCGAGCCGGAAATCGCCATCTCGACTTTTGCTGGTTCACTGAGATCACGAAATCGAGTACGTAATTCGTCGAGGTTCTCAGTGTTTCTCAGTGTATCCAGTTCTTCATCGCTGAGCGTCTTCGGGTAAAAAAGAGTGGCTCCGCGATCCTGTCTCGCTTGCGACACATACACTTCGCACGGTGTTGACCATTCAGCTAATTCCTCTCCTGTGAGTGCGACCGCGATTTCTTTCCGTGCTTTTTCCAACTCCGTTAGAACAACATTAGCCAGTGCCGGGTGCGTGGCATAAATTTTAAAATTTGCCGACTCCGCCTGTAGAGGCATATTTTCCTTCTTTAGCAGATCGACTAGACTCGGGGTTTGGCCGGGTTCTAGTCTTGCTTCATGACGACTCGGAGCTTGGGGCTGGGTGGGGCTTTGAGACTTCTCTACCGCATCGAGCGCTCGTCGAGCGCTTAGAGCGAATTGACGTTGCTCTGCAGGTGAGAGCGACTGCTCAGCTTCTTTTCGATCGACAAGCGTTATTCCTCCCATATTGCTGTTATGGGGAGCATCTTGGCAGCGGTGCGTTAAAAGGCAGGCTCAGGATAGGAGTGATTTAGAGCACCCTGGGAGGTCTTTATTGTGCCTAGCAATACGCATTGTTTGGGAAGAGGGAGGGAGCGATTTATCGTGAAATCCTTCTATAAATCGCTCCCGTCACCAAAGTTGAATATTTCGGAAGAATTAGAACTCGCGTTCGCGGTAAAGGGCTAAGGCTCGATGCTCAGGAAATCGGAGATCAATGAGCTCTATGCTTTTGCCTTTTTCTTGAAGCCATTTTTCGAGTTGTTCATTCGGGGCGACTCGCCCGTCAAAACTATGGAATTCCACTATGCGAACATCATGGGGATAGCTTCCGTTTCGATTCTCGACAACCTGTCTCGGGATAGCAATTGCGAGTTTTTCTAGCTCTTGAGCTCGCAGTTCTTCTCCTAAACTCGTGAGTGAACTTCTGACTTTGGCGAGTGCGTTTTGCTGATACTCAAGAAGAACGTCACGCGCTTCGCTGCCAAAAACTTCATTCTTAACGGCATCAACCTCAAGTAAGGCGGATTCTACCTCTGCCTTCATTTCTGCTTCTGATTCTGCGAGCGCAGAGAGAGTTCGCGAAGTTGCCCAAAAATCTCCCAGCGCAAACCCCGCAATCATGAATACGACGGCGCAAAAAACAAACAACTCCCCTGAATTGAGAGGCG
>CAYGNZ010000233.1:5722-5917 GCA_964351345.1 uncultured Bdellovibrionales bacterium
TCGTCAGGGCGTGTATACCAAACCTCTCGTTTATCATTGTTGAAAATAGCTTGAGGATGTGAAAAAGCTCCGAACGCTCGCTATCACAACAAGCTGAATCCTTGGTCCGTTCACAGCACATGGAAATGCCCTCGGCGGTGGCTTTACTAGATCCTTACGGGAAGCGTTGCGGCTCCGAGCCGACTGCTCTACCTG
>CAYGNZ010000234.1:0-5905 GCA_964351345.1 uncultured Bdellovibrionales bacterium
AAGCAGCGAGCACAACGTTGCGTCGAATTCGCACATGCGAACCGGTTCCTGGAGCACGCACTGAACTTGATGGCGAACTGATCAAGATTTTCAAAGCTCGAGTAGTTCAAGATCAAAACTACCGCAGACCTAAGCCAGGAGAGGTCGTAGAGGCAAACAAGGGAGAACTCGTTGTCGCCTGCGGCAATTCCCAGTATATTGCTATTGAAGAACTACAGTTCTCCGGTAAGAAACGCCTGCCGGTAGTGGATGCCTTACGGGGGCGCAAAATTTCCGTCGGACAAGTTTTCTCCTAAAAATACAAAGGCAATCATGATGCAAGCATCAGCAAAAAATCCCCTCGTGGCGCCCTCAATACTCGCCTCCGACTGGTCGCAGCTCGGCGTTGCAGTAGAAAACGTTTGTGCGGCGGGTGCAGATCTCCTGCACGTGGATGTCATGGATGGTCACTTCGTTCCCGTCATTACCTTTGGCCCACAAATGGTAAAAACACTCAAATCCTACAGCAAGGTGCCACTCGATGTGCATCTGATGATAGAGAAACCTGAGCGTCATATCGATGCCTTCATTGAAGCCGGTGCAGATATTGTGACCGTGCACGTGGAGGCCTGTCCACATATTCACCGAACGATTCAGCAAATCACCGAAGGCGGTGCAAAAGCAGGTGTCGCACTAAATCCAGGAACACCTGTTTCTGAGATTGTTCCTCTGGTTGATTCTCTCGATTTGCTTTTGTTGATGACGGTGAATCCAGGATGGGGAGGACAAAAGTTTATCGAAGGTTCTATTCAGCGAATCACGGAAGCGCGGGCGCTACTCGATAAATCGGGGAGCTCGGCTCTTCTTGAGGTAGACGGTGGAATTAACGCAGAAACCTCCACGCGAGTGCGTGCCGCTGGTGCGGATACTCTTGTTGCCGGAACATTTGTATTTGGTTCCCCAGATTTTAAAACTGCTATCGAACAGCTCAAGGCGTAGCGGCGTATGGAACGACAGAATCTTTTCGGGGCGTGGCGCAGCCTGGTAGCGTGCACGGTTCGGGACCGTGAGGTCGGAGGTTCAAATCCTCTCGCCCCGATTGTCTCTGCCCGAACGCGAAAGGAGACACGCTAATGTCTCTCGTTGTTGCTTGCCTCATTGCCTTCCTTATTGGTTCGATTCCTTTTGGATTCATCATCGCGAAACTCCAAGGAGTTGATGTTCGGAAGCTCGGCAGCGGCAATATCGGTGCAACAAATGTGGGGAGAATGCTGGGAAAGCAGTCAGGGATAGCAACCCTTGTGCTTGATATTGTTAAGGGAATGCTCGGAGCAATGATTGGTTACTCTATCTTGCCACCCGCGAATTTACCGATTGATTTTTTTGTTCCGCTCACTGGCCTGACGGCAATCTTCGGACATTGCTTCTCTCCTTTTTTGAAATTTCGTGGAGGAAAGGGAGTGGCTGCGGGGCTCGGCGCATTCCTCGTAATCGCTCCCCTGCCTTCCCTAATTTCGCTTGTGGTATTTGCGATTGCGCTTAGGCTCACGGAGTATGTCTCGGTTGCATCAATTAGTGCAGCACTCTCATTAAGCGTCTCAATTATCGCACTCGCAAAGGATACGCCTACCCTTACCGCAGTTCTTGCAGCCTTGCTCGCCGCTATCTTGGTAATCTCTCGGCACCAAGGAAATATCGAACGGATCAACGAAAAGGAAGAGCCGAAGTATAAGGGGTAGCGCGCTGAACCCTAGGCTTTTTCCAAGCTGGCGGGGATGAAGTGTGAGAGCGTTCCGTTATCCCAAAGAACGGTCACGGTGACCCCTGGAGGCTCTCCTCCTTCGGTCTTGATTGACTGGCGGACAGTCTCAACTCGGATTTTTTTTACCGTTCCAAAGGGTCCTTCCGTAGAGATTCTTTTCACCCTATCCCCAGAGGTAAATGAACATTCCGAAGTAACTTGTTGTTCTGCCACCGCATGTCTCCATCAAGGTTGGTATATTCTCAGGCACTTTGCTCAGAATCGGCTCTAAGCTAGAACTCTTATAGTATACGATATCTGGAGATGACAGAAAGATGCTGAATCTCATGCCTCGACCCGCTAAAAACCACCCTAATCGATGGTAAATAGACGCCTGCACCACATTTCCCAATTTTGCGCCCTCATTACCGTGCTAGCGCTATTCTGTGCGTCGGTGTTCGGACGTTGGCTAGAGAAGCAGCTCGCCGCTTATATTTTTCTTATCCCCTATCTCGCCTTTGTATTTGTGTTGCTGATACTCAGCATTGCGATTTTCCTTTTCTTGCGAAAGCGTCGACTAGGAGAGTTTAGAATTCAGTGTAGTCGACTGTTGCTGAGTGCGGCAGCGGGTCTGCTGTTAAGTTACGTTGTTGTCCATATCAGTGAGGGCTTAATCGTCACTCCAATCGAAAGAATCCATTTCCTCAAATACGGCGCACTGAGCATCTTTATTTTCTTCGCTCAGGAAACTGGAAGCACACGTCGTCGCCTCCTTACGGCATTCTGTCTTGCGGGTGCTACGGGATGTCTTGAAGAATGCTTACAGTTTTTCGTTCCGAATCGGGTGTTTGATTTGCGCGATATTGTGATGAATATCTTTGCAGTCAGCGTGGGTATTTGCTTTATCGCTCTTTTACTCTTTTCTCAGAAAAGTGCGCTAGCCCTCAGTCGTGACTGACTCAGCCCGTCGCTGCTTTACTGCCTCCTTACGACTTTGAATTCGGCGGCGGCGAGTTTCACGCACGAGTTTTTTTACATGGCGATTGTGCTCTTTGAGCGTTTTAGAAAAAGTATGACGCCCTGTCTCCAAGTCTAACACATAGTAATACCAACCTTGCTCCGTTGGTGTCAGCACCGCCTCCAGAGACGCGACACTTGGTGAACCAATTGGTGTGGGCGGTAGGCCTCGATGCACTCGAGTGTTGTAAGTATTCTTTCGATCCCGAAGGTGTTTGCTCGTTAAATTACCAGCATAATCTTCGATACCGTAGATAATTGAGGCATCAATTGCCAAGGCGGCTCCCGCATTTAATCGCCGCCAGATCACCTCAGAAACAAGGGAACGCTCATCATCAAAAGAAGTTTCTAGCTCAATGAGCGAGGCAATCTTAACCGCGTCGGCAAGCGAAATTCCTTTCTCTTCCACTCGTGCAGGATAGTCCGCTGGCAAGCGTTGCCAAAACACTTCCACCGCTTTGCTCAATGCCTCTTTTGCCGTGGGAATCTCGAAAAAATGATACGTCGCCGGGTAGAGATATCCCTCAAGAGAAGAAGAGGGAACGCGAAGCGAGGAAAGGAATTCGGGATCGCTGCCTAGTTTTTCAAATTCTAAAGGATCACCAATGCCCTTTGCGATAAGGCGAGCAGCGATTTGTTTAAAGGTAAACCCTTCGGGGATAGTGTATTCCATCACGATTGGTCGATACACATCGCCGGAGATTATCTTCGCTGCAATCTCTTTCGGTGCAACTTCTCCCAGAAAAAGATAATTCCCTGCCTGGAAACGATTATAGGAAGAGAATAATCTGGCCCACACCAAGAACAACTCGGCATGAGATACCAAGCCCCTTGCCTCAAGCTCCTCACTAAGTTGCGTGAGGCTGGTTCCACGCGGAAATTCAATGAGGGTTTCTGATTCGACCAAACTCGGTTTCTGGCTCCAACGATCCAGAAACATTCGCCCTAGATAGAGCGAGGCTCCCGCCAGTAACGCGAGAAGTATCAAACCGACTAGAAATTTTTTCATCATAGCCCTAGTACTCGGAACTCTTCGTGTTTGAGTGTACTTCCCTCAGCTACCGACTCTTTGTTCTGACCTAGCTGGGCCGCGAAATCAAGGATATTTGCTTAAAACGACTCACGATTTGACAAAGAACCTATTAATTTGATAGAGAATATCTTTCGCTTTTACAAGTGATTCTCATTATTGCTGGATTCCGACAGTCACGCGCTGCATCACCGCGAATCCGGCTAAACCGCGATACTGGGTATAAGGAGCTGTTTTAATGACAGAGCATTCCAGAATGCTTGCGCTGCTACATTACGCTGGACCACCAATCATTGGTGGGGTGGAGAGTGTGATGAATCACCACGCTCAGTTGATGACAAACGCGGGCCATCGCGTGCGCATTATCGGCGGCAGAGGTGAGAGCGTTCGGGAAGATATCCCCTTTTTCTCCGTCCCACTCATCGATTCCCAACACCCAGAAGTACTTGACCTCAAGAAAGAACTCGATCAGGGAAAGCTTCCTGAGAAGTTCGAGCTCGTTGTTGAAGAGATTAAAGCACAACTACTTGCGGCCCTAGAGGGAGTAGAAATCCTCTTTGCGCACAACGTACTGACGATGTCGAAAAATCTCATGCTTACCGAAGCACTTTGGCGAATCGCAAAAGAACAAGATCAGTTAAAAATTGTTGCCTGGCATCATGACATCGCGGGAACGGCGAGTAGATATCAAAAAGAGCTTCATCCAGGATGGCCTTGGGAAATTGTTTCTCAGGCGTGTCCTCATGGCAACCTCGTTCATGTCGCGGTCTCTGAGACCCGGCAACGTGAGTACACAGAACTCACTGGCATTGATACATCCGACGTGAAAGTGATTCCCTCAGGTGTAGACACCGAGCGATTGTATAAGTTTGAGGACTATACGACGCAGTTCTGTGAAACATTTAAGGCGCTAGAGGCAAAGCCCATTTTGCTTCTACCGGTACGCATTACTCGAAGAAAAAACATAGAGCTCGCCCTACGCATCACCCACGCGCTTGGCAAAAGAATGCCTGGCGCAACGCTAATCGTGACCGGCCCTCCTGGTGCCCATAATCCGGCGAACAGCGCATACCTCCAGGAACTTCGCGCGCTACGAAAAGAACTCGACCTAGAGCCGCCGCAGGAAGGATATGCGAGCAAGCAGTATCCAGCGGCAGTCGCTCACTTTCTCAGTGAAAATTCGACCACGTTTCTCGCTGATGACGTATTAGCTGATTTTTACCGATTAGCTGACGCACTTCTCTTTACCAGCGTCGATGAGGGTTTTGGCATACCCGTAATTGAAGCAGGTCTTGCTCGACTGCCAATATTTTGCAGTGAAATTCCCCCATTTCGAGAGATCGCTGGAGAGTTCGCAAATTATTTTTCGCTACAAACCCCTGCTGACGCAATCGCTGATAAAATAGCCGACTACCTCACGAATGACCCAACCCATGCCCTTCGTCACCACGTACGGAGAACATACAACTGGCAGTCCTTGTATCAACATCACATTAGCCCCCTCATGGAGTAGTTCTCAATGACAGATGCAACTCGCACCTCCCCTCAAAAGCGTGTAAAGCGCGCGAAGCCGAAGGTACTCGTACCGGTGATGCCGAATAGTGACATCGAGTCGCTGCTTGTTGCCGCTCGCCTCCTCGCTCACTCAGAGCCTGTGCTGTTACTGGGCATTGTTCCAATCGAAGAAGGGAAGAACCTCAGTGAGGGAGTAAAACCTGCAAGAGACCTGCGGGTCAGAATTCAGAAAGAGTGCGATAGAGAAACACTACGCGCAAAACCCCGAGTTCGAGTCTCCTATACACCATGGGCGGACATCGTCGATGTATTGCAAAAAATGCCAAGCATCGAACTGTTAGTGCTTGATCACTCCAAAGAACTCTCAGCACTAAAGCTTACCGCTCGTGATTTGCTTACTAGTCCTCCCTGCGATGTGGCCGTGATTCGTGGACCACTACCAGAAAAACCCAGAGAAATACTGGTTCCGATGCGTGGTGGACCTCATGCTGAGCGAGCAGTAAAAATGGGGCTTGCACTTGCCGAGCCGTATGACGCCAACGTCACGACACTTCGATTGCACCGTGCCGATGAATCAGAAACTGAGCAACTAGGCTTTGCTGGTTTGGAAACGGTGGTGCAGG
>CAYGNZ010000235.1:0-5872 GCA_964351345.1 uncultured Bdellovibrionales bacterium
AATTAAAAATGTTGCGTCCGCTTGCAAATGTGATTGTGGTCGAACTACTCCGGTATCTCACAAAGTATGCAGAGGAATGTCCAGGTCAAACATTGCCACGGCCAGTTGGTTTCGTGATTGATGAATTTGCAAGTGCGCTCGGTCGACTGCCAGATATTCACATCAAGCTCAATACCTTGCGTTCGCGAAATGTGAGTGTGGTCGCTGCGATTCAATCTATTGGACAGATTAAAGGAAACTACGGGGAGGACTGGGAGTCCGTTATTTCTGGTTTCAGTACAAAGATATTCATGCCTTCCCTTGATTATATGGATGCGGAATGGGCATCAAAAGAATCCGGTCAGATGACCGTTCGTTTTAAGACTGCTTCAAAAGGAACAAACCGTAAGATTACGGACAACTTCTCGCACCGAAACCTCAGTTCAAACGAGCAGGTGCAGCAACGACAAGTGCTCACTCCGGGTGAAGTCGGTCGACCAGCAGATAATCAGGCTACTATTTTCCTTCCCGAGACTCCTGTTTTCCAGGGGCATTTAACGCCGTATTACACTATTCCCAAGATGTTGAGCTTTTTTGATGAAGGTTCAAAGGAAGGCAGCGAGATAAAACTGCGGGAAAACCCAATTCACTACGAAGAAGTGCTTGAAGAGGTTACTCCTGCACCCGCATCAGCAAATGGCAGCAAGCCCGAGATTGATGAAACCGAGATCTGGAATGCGCTTGAAGAGATAAAAACAAAAGAGCTTGATTGGGGCAATACCACTGGCGATGCCAAAAAGTGGTGGGATGCTTTTGAGGAAGAAAACAAAAGTAGAATTGCACTGGTGCTTAAGGTCGCTCAAGAGATCCAAACACGAGGTGCGACCATTACCGATTTTTTCCTTGCTTACGTCTATAGTAATACCGATAATATTCAAGCAACTTTAGCGTATCTGGATTACACGATGCACATGAAGGCGAATGAGGCCGCGGTAGCTGCGGAGTCCTAGCCTTCGATATTGTTTGCTTCTCTTGATCTCATCGGTGCTGCTCATTCACTCACAGGTCTTTCTCTTTAAGGGTCTGAATCTTTATGCCTGATCCCAAACAATCTTCAACGGAGGAACGCTCATGGGGCGCGTTTGAGTATTGTTGGTATTCGACCTGTGCCTTACTTATCGCGTCGCTGTACCATCGCTTCTCTGGTGAGACTTGGAGTGGTGCCTACCCATGGGCGGGGGCCACTATTGTTGTCTATCTCGTAAGCCTTCCGGTGGCGTTTGGTGCGGACTCTCTGCCAAAGAGATTGCTTCGACTTCTTCCCTCAACACTGTGTCTATTTTGGATTTACTCGCAGGCCGCAAGTGGTAGCGATGGAGTCGTTGCCGCCCTTCAGTTGTTTCTTGTTGCGAAACATTTCTTTTTTATTTTCTTGTTGTGTTTGTTACCTGTCCTTTTTACCGCGGACGATGAAAAGAGTGAACGCAGTTCGCCAAAGATTCAGCCAACACAGAATGGTGGGGGTCCAAAGAAGAAGCCCGCAAGACCCTCGGGGGATCCCTTCGATCGCATTGTCGGTCAACCGCATGTGGTCGCCCCGCTGAAAGAGATTGCCAAAATGGCCCGAAGCAATATCCGAGTCGGGAAAAAGGACGCTCCCTACGCCGTGCTCTTATTTCTAGGGCCCACAGGAGTAGGGAAGACCGAAGCAGCTCGGTCACTCACTGAAGCAATTTACGGTACGACTGAAGCCATGATCCGCTTTGATATGGGACAATTTACTGACGCACACCAGGCAAATCGTTTCTACGGACCGCCACCAGGATATGTCGGCTCTGATAGCGGAGGCCAGCTCACTCAAGCGGTAGCAAAAAAACCTCGCTCGCTTGTACTTCTTGACGAGGTTGAGAAGGCAGACCCGCAAATCTGGGATGCCTTCCTGCCCGTGTTTGATGAAGGATACGTGGTTGATGGATCGTTCAACACGAAAGTAGATATGCGGCAAACCGTTATCGTTTTAACCTCAAATCTATTGTCGGGAGAAGAAGGGCTTGCGAGTCGCTCTGCGTTCGACATTAAAGAAGCGGTTGAGGCCACAAAAGCGTTTCGTCCGGAACTGCTCGGTCGTATTAATGAGATATTAGTCTTTAATCCATTGAGTCCCGAAGTTATTGCGCAAATTCTTCGCCAGCGAATGGATGCCGCACTCTGGAGCCTATCAGAGCAAGGCATTTCGCTGATGGTTGACGAAACTGAAATTGAACAGTTGGTGCTCAAAGTTCGCCAGGCAAAGTTTGGCGTTCGTCAGATTGATGATGTGGTTAGGACTCACCTGCGTGCTGCAATTGCGGAGCGCGGAGGGAAAAAACCGAAAGAACTCGATTAATCAGCAGTGCGGTTACTTCTGTTGTGTGGCCTTGTTGAGGAACGACAACTTGAGTTGTTTGGCCCGCAAAAGTTCGTCGTTGGTTCCCATTCCCCAAATACTCCGACAAGTTTCTTGTGAATTGGAGAAGAGAAACTCAACTGCGCATTGACGACCTTCTAGTTTCTGCTCCGCCGTCCAGTAGTAGTGAGTAAAAGAATAGTTGTTGTGATGCGCGATTGTCGTGGTGAGGAATACGCCGAACAGCATCACCGAGCGAGAAATATGCCGAAGGTTTGCACACAGCAGGCTGACACATAATGGCACAAGAAGACTGGCGATTTCGTAGTATCGAGAACCCTTGGACCAAATTTCAATATCTGCTTGGCTTCCTCGGCCAATAGCGATAGCGACAAGACTTGCAAGCACCGCAGTCAAGAGCATCAAAGCAGAGCGATTTTCCTGCCATTTTTCGACGCCTGCTCTCTGACGCAGCGCGGAACAAAGCGCGATTACGCAAAACGAAGCACAAAGCAGTCCGAGAGAATCTGAAAATGTCTCAATGCCGAACCCGAGCGAGATTGCATTGAGCAAAAATTGCCAAAATCTTTTCTCGTGAGGTAGTGCCACTGCGCGTGCTATTGCTTCGCCTGAGGCATCAAAGTGAGAGAAAAAAATCGCAATTGTTGCAAAAAAGACAAGGCAGGAGAGCAGTATGCGAAAGCCCCGCTGCTCCATACTCCTTGAAGAAATAGTTTCAACGAGTAGAAAGAGCGCAACAGCGGAGGATGCTGCGTAGGCCGCTGAGAAGCATAAGGGGGCAGCAATCGCGCAGATACCGCCAAGGAGAAATCCCGTTCGAGAACGTGTTGAAGACGTGAGCCAGCAGCAAAGACCCAGGAACAATAGTGAAGAGTGAATGGAGGTCTGGAACGCCCAAAGATGGTTCTCCCAGTTTAGCGTCGAGAGTGGGAAGATGAAACTGAGATAGGCCAGCCAATAGGTTTCTCTCGAAAGCGGCTTGAGGCAAATTCTTAGAACAAGCAACAGCAAGAGGCTGAAGAGAACAAAGTTAAGCATCAGGTGCACAGACACGTCCCAAGCATTGAGCTTGTAGAGTGCGAGTACGAGAATTTTTGTACTGAGAATAAAGTGCTCATTGTGGGTTTGGAACAACCACTCTAGAGGAAGAGATGAGTCACGAAGAGAGGAGGAGAGCAATTGCCAATCGTCACGGTGAGGAACATCGACCAGCGTCGCAGTTATCTGCCACGCTTGTAGCAAATAAAATAAAGCGAGTGTGATGACACTTCCGATAGTGAGTATACGGCGTGGGGTGGTCTGGGATTTCAAGAAGAATTTGAATCTAAGAATTTTCTACTCTCGCGAACGCTCGTAAGGAAACTCTCTGAGTCTCCTTGGTTGAGGGATGAAAACAATCGGAAGAGAATCTGCAAAAATATTCGCCGAGTATTGGGATATTCGGCGTTTAAAGTTTGAAGATCGAGTAACAGTTCCTCGTTCTGGTGCAGTACGCGCTGCATGGTGTTGAGTACTGCACGAGAATTCGGCGTGCTGAAAGTCTCGAGCATTTCGCGATTATCAATCGATTCTTTCATCGTTTCTGCGAGTGCAATCATTGTGGCGTGAAACAACGACTGAAAAAACGCAGAAAGTGTATCATGCTCGGGTCCGTCGAGATGGGAGAGCTTCGCACCGAATTTATAAAAAAGATTTTCTACTGCATCGGCAAGCACTCCTGAACGAGCGGTTCGGGTGATGACGATGTTCTCGCCGCGGAGGCTCGGCACGTCGTCGGCAAACATCGTGTGGATGCCGAGAACCTCAACACCTGGCGCTACTCCCTCTAACATACGAGGCAGCAGGCAGCTTTTGATTGAGCAATTCTCAACAAGGAGTTGGCCGGCTTGTAGTAACGGCAGGAGTTCCGCAAGAACCGATTCTCCTGCCGACATCGGCACACTAAGGAGAATCACTTCGGATTGCTTCACAAGCTCCGACAGAGTGAGACCGTTATCAGTATCTGACACGCTGACCTCGATACCAGCGGATTCAAAGAAGCTCTTAAACCACCGGCCCATTTTACCGTTTCCGCCAACAATTCCGATCGAGCGAAAAGGTGGTGAGACAAAGGGTTGCTGCGCAAATGAACCTACAACGCTTATTTGCGCGGTCTCTCCCGTGGTGGTGCGACAAAACTCTTCAAGCGACTCGATGCAGGCACGGATATTTGGTTCGGCAACATGACCTTCCAGACTGAGGTGAAAAATAAATATTCCGCGCGGGTCGGGTCGTGAATGCACAAACATCAGATTCGCACCGTGCCGAACGCTGATGACATTCAAAAGCTCATAGAGGAGACCTTGGCGGTCTTTTCCGGGGTCGACAATGAGATGCGTGACGTATTCGCCACGCGAATCTGTGGGTAGAGTCGCTTCGACGCTGCTGATGTCCCCGGCGCGTAAGAGAACAAATCTAGTCTTGTTATTTTTCCTATCAGCGATTCCTTGCTCAAGAACCTCTAATCCACAGGACTCAAGTGTTTCCCGAGCGGCAATGACGCCCTGGCCTTTCGTCTTGCCGGTACTTAATTGTTCCGCGGCCGCGGCAGTGCTTCTCGCCGTAAGCAGTTCTGCGTCGGGGAAACGGCTTGCGAGGAATTCTGCGCATTGTTCGAGCGCTTGTTCTCGGGAGCAAATAGAGCTGAGGTCCTTCGCACTCGTTCCTGGCAGGACACCAAGACAGTGCTCGATTTCCATGGTGAAGCTATGTTCAACGTAAACTTGGCCACGGAATTCGTAGAGCAAGTCGAGAGTCTCCGTGATTGGACCCTTGATAACATTTTCAATGGGGACGAAGCCGTAGGAGGCCTGTTTGCCTGCAACCGCGGTGAATACCTCCCGAAACGTTCGACAGGCGAGCCCCTCTTGGGGCGGAGAGAATTTCTGCAGCGCGAGCTCTGTGTAGGAACCAATGGGTCCCAAAAAAGCGGCGGTGATTGGTTTGCTCTTTGCGTCCACGGCTGAATTCTCTGATCAAAAGCGAAGAGCGCTGTCCAACACTGCCTACTCGGGGACCCCTCTACTCACCAACAAAGTCACCCTGGTGGGCGGAGCGTTGAGTTATTGAGTAGGTCTGGAGGAGCGAAGTTACTCCCTCTTAGCGTAGGAGCGCTCTACGTGACTACCTTTTCCTGATTTCTCCGTGCCTTGTAGTTCTAACAATTAGACTACTTTACCGCGATTACATCACCGTCTTTAAGCTTCGGATTGGGCTCAGTGCCCTCTACCACAAGATTATAGTCTAGTTCGTAGCGAAGTTCACCCTGGGCCGTCTTCCTGATGAGAATAATACTGCTTTCATCCGCGAAGGGAGCAAAGCCGCCCCCCGTCGCTATCGCCTGTAGGAGAGTAATGTTATTTGCGCTTCGATACTCACCAGGTTTGAGGAATTGGCCCGAGAGGTAGTAGCGAGTCGGTGCCGCTTGAAGCACCGTCGTGCTGACTG
>CAYGNZ010000236.1:0-5800 GCA_964351345.1 uncultured Bdellovibrionales bacterium
CGAAGGCCTCAGTAGGTAAATTCCAAAGCAGTGCGACACTGAGAAAAACAAGGCGCACAATTCGAGAGCTAGCGACGCACATCATCTTGCTCAATCAACCCATCGTGAAGAGTGATTACTCTTCTTGCGTAATCCATGACCAAAGAATCATGGGTAGAAAAAATAAAACTCACTCCCTTCTCTTCGTTGAGTGTGCGCATAAGCTGTAACAGCCCATCTGCGGTAGTCGAATCCAGATTTGCAGTGGGTTCGTCGGCCAGGACAATCGAGGGACTGCCGACAATAGCCCGAGCAACTGCAACTCGCTGTTGCTGTCCACCGGAGAGCTGTCCTGGGCGCCTATCCTCCATGCCTTCAAGACCAACTTCGCGAAGTAAATCTCGAGCAAGCTGCTCTCGCCTTTTCCGGGGCACACCTTGGAGTTGCATCACAAAACCCACGTTTTCAAGTGCACTCAGCACCGGGATTAAATTATACGACTGAAATATAAAACCGACGTCTCTCAGTCGCATCTCAGCGAGGGCGCGTTGACCCAGACCGTCTATTCTTTTACCCGATACATACACTTCTCCACTTGTTGGCTCATCAAGTCCACCGATAATGTTAAGCAGCGTGGTTTTACCCGAGCCCGAGGGACCGCAAATAGTAGTAAATGCTCCTTTTTCGATTTCGAGATCGATTCCCCGCAGTGCCTGTACCTCAAGCTCACCTTGACGAAATGTTTTGACCAACTTTTTGGTAACCACGACCTGAGACACGAACTCTATCCTCTTGAAAATGCGCGAGCGGGGAGTAAACGCCCCGCTTTCCAAGCGGGGTAGACACTTGCAAGCACACCGAGTCCTGCAACGAGCGTATTTGCAAGTAAACAATCTGAAGGACGCAAGTGAAGGTACACTGTGCTACCGATGCCAAACATTTGTGTTCCCTCTGAAAAGCTGGCGAGATCAATTCCACCAGAAAGAAGCCAGAGCATCAGAAACGTAAGTATATTGCCGAGCAATGCACCAAAGGCCAAAAGCACGATCGACTCCACCAGAATTTGTAGGACAATTTGGGTAGGATACATACCGAGAGCCTGCAATAAGTCAATTTCCCGGCTACGTTCAAATATTGCCATAAAAAGAGTGTTCACCAAACCAAATGATATGGTGACCACTACAATGACATACCAAATGTAGAGCACCCCATTTTGCACGTTGAGCAAGGCAAGGAGAAAAGGCTCAAGTTCACTCCAGAGCTCAACTTTTTGTTGAGGAAAGACTTGAGAAAGCGCGGAACGAAGCGAAATCAAATTGTCTTTACTCTTTGCAGTTATCGCAATCTCAGAGATCTCAGCACCCATGCCAAGCATTTCCTGTGCTTGGTGTATAGAGACGAAGGCAAAGTTCTTCTCGGTTGACTCCAGCTCAGCGTGATAGACCCCGATTACCCGAAAACCACGGTCTGCAACCGTGCCATCGGCATGCTGACTCATCAGTACCACGCGCTTGCCTACCCGAGTTCGGAGTTGCTCACGAAGCGCTGCTCCGAGCACAATCCCGTCACTCTCTGGTGTTTCAAGGAACTGCCCCTCAATCTTGGCATGTTCTAAAAATGTCTGATCCCGCTCTCGGTCCGGATCAATCCCGACAAGGCTCACCCCAGAGGTTTCACGTTCACTTTGTACTACCGCCGGAACACGAACGCGTTTCGACCAGGAGCGGATGGAGGAGGACGCTAAGGCAGCGGATTGCGCTCCCTGAGGTGAAGCGAAGCGGTTATCGACGTGTGGGTCGGAGAGATACTCAGGGGTATGCACCTGCATATGCCCCGTAAGATTTGCAATTGTTGAATCAACGGCAGTGTTACTCAGCCCTCGTGCGAGCGAGGAGAGACCGTTTGCGCTAAGCACTCCTATCGCAATTGCAAGGAGCGTCAGCGCGGAACGTTTCGGATTACGCAGCACGTTGCGAAACGCTAAGGTTGCCAGCAAAGCAAACTGATACGATTTTTCTACCTCAGCTTCGGCCATGGATAGCCTCCCTCGGTATTAAATAGAACACTCGAAGCGCCGGATAAAGAGATGCCAGGATGCCCGTGGTGAGAATAATCAGCGGACCACGAAGGGCAGACTGGAGGGAAACTTCGGGATAAATCACTGCGGGAAGATTCCATTGCTTCTGCAATTCTTCAGCGCCAGGAACACGAAAACCGTACGCTCCAAAATAGGTCACCACCAAGGAACCTAGAAGCATCCCCGCACAGATACCAAACACCGTGAGTACCGCACATTCAAGAATTATCATCAGGCTAATTCTCTCCGGCCGCATGCCTAAGGCAAGCAGTACACCGAATTCCCGCGTGCGCTCGAGCACTGACATTAAAAAAGTGTTGAGAATGGTAAAGGTGACGACAAGTACGAGAGATAGAAAAAAGAGCCAACCTGAAGTGTAATCAAGCTCTATGGACTGCTTGAGACCAGGCAGTAGTTCGTCCCACCGAAGTACGTCGAGTGGGACTTCGCTTTTTGCCTGGGACTCGTTCCGCACAATCTGCTCTAGTGCGCGCTCCCCGCGGTCTAAGTGGCTAAGGCTATCGAGCAGCACCACAAGAGCATGTGCCTCTCCTGGCATGCTAAAGGCATTCTGGAAATACGCGAGTGGAAGCTGAATCGAGGAACGATCAAGTTCATTGGTCCCCGATTCGTAGATGCCAACCACTTCTACCACTCCCGCCGCCAGCGACCCGTCTCGTCCTTGTGCCAAAAAGGTAAGCTCATCGCCAATACCGATCCTCAGATTTCGTGCGAGGTATCGGCCGATGATCGCCTCGGCAACATCCGCATCACGAAGATATCGTCCCTCTCGAATCACACCCGGAATGCTCGATATCTCACGCTCTCTATCGGCCTGCATGCCAAAAATTTGCACTCCGTAACTTCTCTCCTTGGAGGACACGAGACCGAAGGACATGGCTCGCAGGGAACTCTGAGTAACCAGATCGCTTTGAGCCACCTGAGACTGCAAATCTGAGGCGTTCTGAAGTACTGAACGAATCTGCGGCTTTTTTAAATAACCCTCACGCTGTATCTGGAGGTGTCCAGAGAGCAAACGTGTGCTGGCGTTGATTGAAGTGTCGTACGAACTCAATTGTAGAGAGACACCAAAGACGAGCACGGAGGTAGCAAAGGCAACCGCGAGCAAGGTAAGGATAGTTCGTAAACGATTTCTTCCTATGTTTCTATAAGCAATTAAGGCATCGCCCCAAGGTATCATTTTGCGTCTCTGCAACGTTTGCGGGTGTTCTCAGCTCAGCGGCGAGGATTGCGTAAGTTCGATAAGGTAAAGAAATTCTGCGAAAGCGCGAGGTCAAAGCGGGCGGCGGTATGGGTAATCTCCGTCCATTCTTCGGGTTCTTCCGCATTTTCCATTCTCATCACCAGGGGAAATAATTTTCCTCCCAGTTCGCCAATCTCTCGTGTTCGGAGAACTTTCACCAACTGCATATCCTGATCGTAAAAAGAGTGCTCAAGGATAATGTAATCATCCCGTATTTTTTGCACTTCCTTACCCCAAACAATCGGCGCGTGATCAAGCGGTATGGATTCGATAGCGTGCACACGATGTCCGTCTTGCTCTGAGCTTCCCAAGTAGCGATGAGAGTAAAGCTCGACAATCTCATCATCACGCGCGAGGTCTTGATAAGAAAAATCTGAGCCCATCCAGCTTTGTGATTTCATACTCGCGGGGATTTTGATTACGCGATTTGTCTTCGGCGTGAAGGTCCAAATCTCTTCGTCCTTGCTCAAAGTCGCATTTCCGAAATCTTTCGCGGGTGCGACAAATCGAACCAGTGAGAGTGTCATGTCTTTTGTCCAGGAACGTAACTCTGACTCTCGTTGCCAATCTGCTCGATGCACGGTCATCTTGGCAGTTACGTAGGAAGTATCGTCTCGCCAATATTCAACTGCTTGACGCACTATTTCCTTGGCATCTTCAGTGGAGGAACTGGCTATGACTTCTTTAGGCGTCACCTCCTCAGATCCAGCGATTGTAACCAAACAGAGCTGCAGCAAAATCATAAGAAACGCGCATGCTGCTCGGCGGGAATAGTTTTGCGTACTGAAGAGAACTGTGTTCATTTTCCGTCTACATGCGTCTATATGGTTCGAGTTTCCGTTGGGCCCTCAGAGTAGCTCGCTTGAAGCGGTTTGGGAAGAAACAGTGCGCTATCTGAAAAGGAAGAAATGAGTATGACCGCTGATCAAATCATCGCCAAATTAGGTTTAGTTCCGCATCCAGAGGAAGGTGGATACTTTCGTGAGACCTACCGCTCAGAGGAGCAAATCGAGCGCTCTGCACTCTCCCCTCGTTACTCCGGAACTCGTTCGCAGAATACCGCAATATTTTATCTGCTGACCGAGAATACCTTTTCAAAGATGCATCGCTTGAAGAGCGATGAGATTTTTCATTTCTACCTAGGCGAACCTGTAGAAATGCTCGTATTCCCAAGTGAGGAGGAGTATTGCGAGCCTGCGGCCTCGACGACCGAATTCGGCCGACATGTCCTCGGTTCAGACCTCGCCTCAGATCAAGCGCTGCAGCTCGTAATACCAAAAGGGTGTTGGCAGGGAGCGCGCCTTATTCCCGGTGGAAAATTTGCGCTACTGGGATGTACGGTCAGTCCCGGCTTTGACTTCGAAGATTTCTCAACCGATGCTCCCGCAACAATCCCCCCAGCCTTCGCAGAACATGAGCAACTTTTTGCAGCATTAAAGTAGTGAAAATCGATGGCGTAGAGCCAACATCATTGAATAGTCAGCCGTTGCAGTATCGGGTGTGGGATTTTCTCGAACAAGAATCTCAAGCTCCGTCTGAGGAGAGAGCTCAATAAAGCCTCCCATATCGAGATAGCTTTGATACTCCGGAAAACGAGACAAGTTCTGAATCAAGTCACTTGCGATTGAGCCGCCGAGTACCAGAGAGATTCTTCGAGTCACTGCCCATTCAAGGTACAGGTATCCATACGCTCGATGAGATTCAAACACGAGATTCTCTCTCGTTGTGTCCTCGTAGTAGCCATAAGCAAGTCCTGAGTAAAGGTAGATCTCGCCAAACCCCTTTGAGGCATGAATTCCCAAATTTAAATCAAGAGAGTCTCCCCCATAGCGTGAGGAACCGCTTGGAAGTCGTAGACTCACACTTGCAGCGAGTGCCGGCAGTTGTTGATCACCCGCGGATAATTGGTATGTACTAGAGATAGAAACATCTCCTAAGGCGAGGCCCTCGCTCGCTAAGCTTGAAAGTTCCGCTTGATCATTTCGCACATCAAGCACAAGAGAATTGTTCTGCACACCCGCATCATCCCGAGGCCCTTGCGGCAATCCAAATGCCCGGTGCCAATTCTCGATAAATGAATCGAGCACTCCTCCTCCCTGCCACACCACGGGGAGAGCGACACCAACTTCGAGACGCTCTGAGTGACCGTATCGTGCCGAAAGGTCCACCGTGCGAACCTCCGAATCAACATTTAGTGTTCCCGCTATTCTATTATGGGTGTTCGTCCAGGCAAATGCCGAACGCAATTGAATCTCCTGAGAGTTCAAAGTCTCAGGCGAGCGAGGAAGAAAGCTTTGATGGTAGAGTCCGAGAGGAAACTGGTCCGAGAGCGTAAGCGGCCCCCGATGCCAGTTTACTGCTTGCTCCGCGGACAATCGCTGCGGAGAAAACAGGAGTAGGAAGAACGCGACATAACAAATTACACGGATGAGCCTGGAATGTCGCATGGCGTTTCAACGCAGGGAGTCTCATCCATGAGA
>CAYGNZ010000237.1:0-5772 GCA_964351345.1 uncultured Bdellovibrionales bacterium
AACTTGTAGATGGTGAAAGGCATTGCGTCTTTTCCCGGACGTTGCTGAGGGAAGAAGACCGGTCCACGATTCGCAATCGCTACAATTACAATGACGCTGAGAATAATCGGGGCGAGTAGAAGCAGCGCTACGAAAGCAACGAGAAAATCAAGCGCACGTTTTACAATATTCTCATACATCTACTGGTCTCAGGGACGTTGGGCCAATCTAGGGGCCTGGTATTGAGCAGCCGCCGATATCTATACTAAATTCCAGAGTAAATTTCCAGATCCTCCGCAAAATCAAATCGATCGAGGCTGCTGGACTCTTCAGGCTTACCGTGGCGGATTGAAGACACGCTCTTCCTCGAGTCAATTTGTTTCTCTTCATGCAACATTCTGGATATGTTAGCCTAGGAAAATTGATCCTAGTGGTGCACTTTCGTTCACCATTCCACAAAGCAAACGAGCCAAATTTTCTCCATGATTCTAAGAAAAGTAGTCCAGCGTCTTTTTGTTATTTTCCCTCTTTTTTGCGCTACCAGCGCTCTTGCGCTACCAGCGTTCCCTGGCGCGCAGGGCTACGGAGCAGACACGGTGGGTGGTAGCGGACGGAATCGCAGCACTCCTGCCGGTAAGATCTTTCGAGTTACAAACTTAAAAGATAGCGGATCGGGCTCTTTGCGTTCCTGTGTAGAGGCCAGTGGACCGCGAGTTTGTCTATTCGAGGTTTCTGGAGCGATTGAACTGCGTAAAGCGCTCAAAGTCGGCAACCCCTATCTAACCATTGCAGGACAAACGGCACCATCGCCTGGAATTGAACTTCGGCATGGAAGCTTAAGAATTCAAGCGCACGACGTTCTGGTGCAACACATCCGCATTCGCGTGGGTGAGCAACACCCCGAATGGCAAGCCTACCCCGACCGCGATGGGCTTCAAATTTACGAAACCGGATCAGAGACCTACCGAGTCGTCGTTGATCATGTCTCCATATACTGGGCCGTCGATGAGAGTGTCTCAACCTGCTGCAATAAGGTTCGCGATGTTACCTTTAGCAACATGATAATTGCCCAGGCACTGTTTGATCCCGGTAAGGATGAAGGTCCGGGAGGATACGGAATGCTTTTTGGTGATGGCACGAGCAAGCTGAGTGTGCACAACTCCTTGCTTGCGCTCAATCCGAGCCGAAATCCTAAGTTTCGCAGTGGGAACTCAGGGGAGTTTGTTAATAATGTCGTCTATGGATGGAACAATTCCATCTCACATACGAGTAATTTCTCTGATAGTCACAATACGAAAAGACCACAGTTGTTAAACTTTGTGGGAAACTTCTACAAAGCGGGACCAATGAGTAGTCACTCTGAAACGATATTCGCAAACGGTTTTCTCAACACCAATTCGCGAATTTACTTAAAAGGCAATCTTGGACCCCGACGCTCCAGCCTTTCTCAGTCAGAGTGGCGAATGATGGGATACCTCCCCGTCTCTCCGTACCGCACGAATCAACCGGCAATCGAGAGCCGGGTCGAAGCAGTTGGAGCAACGCAGGCATATCGGCACGTGCTGCAAAATGCAGGTGCTCGACCTGCCGAACGCGATTCCGTCGATAAGGAGTTAATCAGTGATGTAAAAAACGGCAGCGGCGGCTACGTAAATTGTATAAAAAACGATGGCCGTTCAAACTGCCAAAAAAACGTCGGCGGTTGGCCCGAGATGCAGACCAACTCCCGCACACTCAACCTCCCCGCCGATCCGTACGGTGATGCAGATGGGGATGGCTACACTAATTTGGAGAATTGGCTGCACCTATTCTCTTTAGCGGTTGAATCCTCAAGTGACCCTATCGCTCCTCTTCCGCCGGGAAATTTCAGGGTGGCCCCACTAAATGTTTCGTAGATCAGAGAAAGCTTGTTCCGCTTAGTGTAGCGAAATATGTCCTCATTCCGTCTTATTTAAGCGCAGAGCGTCTGATTAGTTGGCATGCATGATGCATTGCTAAATCGTAGTTTCTTCCTAGTACAAGGGGATTATTTGAGGAATCACACAACACTTGGCGCCCAAACTTACGGTAATTTTGCCAAACCTTTGCGGTTTTTAACTTTTTTGAAGCCGGCATTGTTGCCGTATAATCCAAAAAGAGAGGGATAATCGCACAAACTTCTTTGGCGAAATTGCCAGGAGGGCTCCAAAAGGTTGTAGCTACTATGTGTCAAACTAAGACAGAGTTGTATTCCTGTGTCATCAAGGTCCTTTTAGGACTTAGTCTTTTTCTCTACCCTCTCTCTGCCTTCGCTTTGCCTGCTTTTCCCGGCGCGTCTGGTTTTGGCTCCGAAACACCAGGCGGAAGTGGTCGGCATGCAGGAATCCCCGCTAACACTACGGTGTATAAAGTCACGAATCTTAATGCCTCGGGATCGGGATCTTTGAGAGCCTGCGTGCAAGCATCAGGTCCTCGGGTATGCGTGTTTGAGGTATCGGGAGTAATTGTAGATAACGCGCGTCTCTCAATTAGCAATCCTTACATTACTATCGCAGGACAGACGGCACCGGCTCCAGGAATTTTTAGAAGAAACTCAAGCATCGTCGTGCAGACTCATGATGTAGTTATTCAACACATCACCAATGCCGCGGGTCCGGTTGGCGATGAAAATGTGCGAGACACGCTTAGCTTCTACGGCAATGAGGTGAACAACGTCATTGTGGATCATTGCACCGTGCTTTGGGGGATGGACGAGAACATTGATGCGTTCTCGGGCACGGTAAGAAACATTACCATCAGTCGAACCCTCAACGCCGAAAACGTTAATCCTGTGCACCGATTTGGTGCTTCCTGGGGTGGTCGAAGTTCGGCAACTCAGGAATTATTCCCCGTGAAATTCACCACCCTGCATCATAATTTGTGGACCCACTTCACTGCACGAAATCCCAAGACCACTGCAGACTCACGCATCGAATGGATAAACAACGTTCGCTACAACGCGATAAACCAGGGTTGTGATAGCACACTTCACATTACCGACCAGGCCTCAACCAATCTCGCTTCATTCTACACCTTCATCGGGAACTACGATAAAAACGGGCCAGACGATTCGACAAATCAGTCTTCGCTTTGCGGCACGCAGGCCCAAGGGCTTCCAAACGGAACGAAAATTTACGTGGACGGAAATATCAACACCCATTTGCGTCCAAGCGACTCCGGAAGTGACTGGGCAATTGTCGCCTCAAGCGTCAGCGAAGCGCAGCACCGCGTGAATTCACCGGCGTTTGCACTCTCAAATGTGAATATCGATTCCGCTCAAGCTGCCTACGCAAGCATCGTTGATGACGGAGACGTTGGCTCACGTCCTGCCGACAGAGTTGCACTGAACTTACAACCTGACAGTCGTATTATCGCCGAGGCGAAAACAGGGACTGGAAAACTCAAGGACTGTATCAGTGGATGTAGTAATAATGCGGGAGGCTGGCCAAATCGCGCAAATAACTTTCGAGCCTTAAACATTCCGTCAAATCCAGGCGCTGATGACAATGGCAATGGCTACACCAATCTCGAAGACTGGCTCCACTCTTTCCTTGATGAGGTGGAATTAGGAGGTGCAGATAACGTTGCTCCCGCGCCACCACGAATATTGAGCGTTACGGTTTTCTCAGACTAACTGCGAGTGTTATTGCTCGAGCCAAGACTGAAACATTAAGATATCCCAAAGATAAAATCCGAGATCTTTTTCTCCATCACTGTGGGATTTCCAGGTGCTGCGCACCGAGGGAGCGTCAAAGTAGCCTTGCTCGCGCAACTTCTTTTCATCTAACAAGCTCTCTGCCCAGTCACGAAGCGGTCCGCGCAGCCATTGATGCACAGGAATTCCAAAACCTGTTTTTGGTCGATCAATGAGTTCGCTCGGCACGTAGCGATCAAGCACATCGCGCAGCAATCGCTTACTCCTATGCGGTGCTGTCTTATATTCAATAGGGAGCTGCCAAAGAAATTCAATTAGTCGATGGTCGAGCATGGGAATTCGAGATTCCAGACTCACGGCCATACCGGCGCGATCTACTTTGGTCAGTATGTCTCCAGGGAGATAACTCAAGCAATCGATGCACATCAATTGATGGAGCCGAGTATCAAGCTGTAGGGGGTGAGTAAGGTCCGTCAGTATCGTCGGAGGCTCGTGCGCCGAGAGCACTATCGATGCGGGGTCCTTCCAATGCCCGAGTATGCGCTTGTAAAGACCTCTGGGTGAATCAATTCGCAAAACCTCAATGAGTTTTTCCAGAGATTCTTTTCCGCTTCCGCTTGCGCCGTACGAGGACAATACCTTCTCCCAAATAGGAAGAGATTGTAGAGGCGCACTTGCCAGCACCGACGCAAGTGCGCCTCGAAGAGAGCGGGGTGCCCACGCAAGTTTTTTCCAAAGAGACTCCGTCTCATGATACCGACGGTAGCCTGCAAGCAACTCATCTCCAGCGTCCCCCGAAAGAGACACTGTCACCTCTTTCCGCGTGAGTTTTGAGACGAGATACGTTGGGATCATAGAAGGATCGGCAAATGGCTCATCAAAAAGCTTTGGCAAATTCGGCACAACATCGAGCGCGTCTTGTCCACTGACATAGGTCTCAAAATGTTGCGTGCCTAAGTGCTCCGCAACCGCTCGTGCATGCGGTGCCTCATTATACTTCTCTTCGTTGAAGCCAATCGTGAACGTCTTCACTGGCGTTGAGCTTTCGCTTTGCATCAAGGAAACAATGGTTGAGGAGTCCACGCCGCCCGAAAGGAAGGCGCCCAAAGGAACATCGGAAATCATCTGTCCTCGTATCGCTTGACGAAGTAGCCGTTCGAACTCATCGAGCGCTTCCGCGTAACTAAGAGAAAGCGGACTGGCTTCTCCTTGTTCAGCGACAGCTTGTAAGGACCAGTATTGAGTAATCTCTGGCGAAGAGTAGTTTGAACGTTCTGAGAAAGTCGCAAGTGTGCCCGGCGGCAGTTTGTGGATATCTTGGAAAATCGAGTGTGGCTCTGGAATGTAGCTATTTCGGAGTAGCAAACAGAGCGCATCTCTATTTACCTCACCATTCCACCTGGGATGCGCACGAAGTGCGTTCAGTTCCGAACCAAACAGCAGGGTGTTGCCTTGCATACCGTAGTACAGCGGCTTCTCCCCCATACGATCACGACCGAGGTGTAGCACTCGCTCTTTGGTATCCCAAAGCGCGAAGGCGAACATCCCCACGCAACGTTTCAGCGTTTCAAGTAGTCCCCAATTCTCAATTGCGGCAAGTAAGACTTCGGTATCGGAGTGCCCGCGAAAACTCTCACCGAGGTCTTTTAGCTCAGATTGCAGTTCCTGAAAGTTATAAACCTCTCCGTTATAAATAAGCACATAACGCCCCGACACCGAGTGCATGGGCTGATGACCTTCGACAGAAAGATCAACAATCGCGAGGCGACGATGAGAGAATCCGACACCGCATTTTGGATCAAACCACGTACCCCAACTATCCGGGCCCCGATGCGAGATAGCCTCCCCCATCCGCCGTAGCACCGCCTCCATATCTGCGCTCTGACCCGGCGGCTCAATAAACCCAGCAATCCCACACACAAGTCAGTTCTCCAAAATTCGAATAGCGATAGTTTCTACGGACACAGCGAAACGGTCTTTTCCAGTTGACTATATACTGCTCCCTCTACAAAGGACGGCTTTTTAAACTCCTGTTCGAGGAGCAGTATATTGCCCCGCAGGGAAGACAGATATACTCATCACAGAAAAAGGCGGCACGTTTAGTGCCTCGACTAGGGCAT
>CAYGNZ010000238.1:0-5767 GCA_964351345.1 uncultured Bdellovibrionales bacterium
GATGAAATCCGGTCGTCCCGCATGCATGCTCTCGGTGCTATTTGAGCCTTCGCTGGAAGATGCCGTAAGCACCATTGTTTTTGAGGAAACTACTACGCTTGGTGTCCGGCTCTACGACGTGCAACGCCGAGAACTTCAGCGTGATTTCCAAGCGGTCCAAACCCCGTACGGGGAGATACAAATAAAAACGGCGAAAAACGCCGAGGGCAGAGTGATAAATTTCGCGCCTGAGTACTCGGACTGCGCTCGGCTCGCTGCCGAAACTGGCCTTGCCTTGAAACAGATCTACGCTCTCGCAGTTGATGCCTATCAGCGCAGCCTGAGCTAACTCCCCTCCTCCGCAGATTCTCGAAGCTTCTTCCGACGTGAACGAAGAATTACATTCGCGGTAAGCAAAAAACTGCTCGCCACCAGATACAAGGTGCTAGAGATATATTGCTCTTTGAGCAGAGCAAAAGTGGCGGCCATCAAGCCTACAAAGCAAAAGCACGCCGAGATTCCGGCCGCAAAACCAAGCAAACGATCAACAAACTGCTTTTCATTATCTTCGTCTCGTACCACGGCGGTTTTAATCCCAGCTCTCTATTTAGAGTTTTCAAAAAACACGGAGAGATTAGCTTGGCAATTTTATTTACGGACAAGAAAAACGCCTTATCCAAGGGAAAACAAGCTGTATGCGCCTTAGATGTTATTTAATTTCAAGTACTTAACTCTTTGTCTCAACTTGCCTCTCGAGCCTGACGATTAAGTATCTAGTTCATTTAAGTGCAAGTGTGGAACCGCCAGAGGTTCCGCAAAAGGTTTGAAGTAGGGTTAATGGATAGCATTCTAATCGTCGAAGATACCGAGTCCCTCAGAGAAGTGCTCAGCACCGTGCTGAGCTGCGAGGGTTATCAAGTTACCACTGCCTCTTCTGCCGAAGAAGGTTTGGCAAAATTTCAAGACAATGAGTTCTCGCTCGTTCTCTCTGATCTCAAACTACCAGAGAAAAGCGGACTTGATTTCCTCAAAGAGTCAAAGGTGCTTGATAAGTCAATTCCGATCATTGTGATGACCGCCTACGGCAGCATCGACACTGCGGTGCAGGCGATGAAGCTTGGCGCTTCAGACTTTATTACAAAGCCCTTTGATCCAGCGATGCTTTGTAACTTAGTGCGACAAGTCTCTCAGCATCGGCGCATTATTGATCGCAAATTACGCAACCACGATCGCAGAATCCTCACTCAAAGCGAATCGATGGAATCTGTCTTAATGCAAGCAAGGAAAGTGGCTCCTTTAAGCACCCCGGTGTTGATTCTCGGTGAAAGCGGCACTGGAAAAGAGCTTTTGGCGCAATTCATCCACGAGCAAAGCCCACGAAGTGACAACAGTTTTGTTGCGGTAAACTGCGCTTCTATGCCGGGAGAATTGCTGGAAAGTGAGTTTTTCGGTCACGAAGCAGGCTCGTTTACCGGAGCAACAGAGCAACGTCTTGGGCTCTTTGAAGTCGCGCATCGAGGGAGCATTTTCCTCGATGAAATTGGCAACATGCCGCACCAACTTCAAGTGAAGTTACTTCGCACCTTGCAAGAATCCGAAATTAAGCGCGTGGGTAGTAATACCGTGCAAAAAGTGGATGTCCGTGTCATCTCCGCCACAAACTGCGATATCGAGCAGGAAGTAAAAGACGGCGGATTTCGCGATGACTTGTTTTATCGGCTAGGAGTAATGATTCTAGAGATTCCGCCGCTGCGTAAGCGACCGGGGGACATTACTCTATTAGCGAAATATTTCGTTAAACGCTTCGCTGGTGAGCTCGGTAGTGAAACCAAATCTCTTACTCCAGAAGCGCTACGCTACTTAGAGAGCTATAGCTGGCCAGGAAATGTGCGAGAACTAGAGAACACTATTGAGCGAGCGATGATTTTTGCTGATGACGCTCCCCTCACCCCTGAGTGTTTCGAACTCAGCTCAGAAGCTGCGAGCGAATCAATTGCCTCAACTGAAGCAATGAGTTTGCCCGAGATCGCAGGCATCGCCTTAAAACAGGCGGAGGTATCTGCAATCCTCAAGACATTGTCGGAGACAGGCGGGAACAAGTCCAAGGCAGCAAAGTTGCTAGGGGTAAGCTACAAGACGCTGCTGAATAAGATAAAAGACTACGAGATCTCCAAAGACGAGGTCGATGAACTGAGCGCGGGAGCCTAAAAGAGCCTGTTTAGCTATCCCTTTTCAAGACAGAATTACACAGTGATTTCAAGAAGTTAGCCTTCTCACCGAAATCTTCCAGGGAGTCTTCCGCAGCTTTCGCTGATTGCTCAGCTAACTCTCTAGCTTTTTCTAATCCGCAAACACTAAGATAGGTCGCCTTGTCCGTCTTTTGGTCAGAAGCGTTGGTTTTGCCCATCACCTTCTCACTTGAGGTCGCATCAAGGATGTCGTCTGTAATTTGAAACAATAGCCCGAAGTTCCGAGCGAAACTCTCTAGTTGCTGCCGCACCGCATCTTGCTCTGCATCTTTTAGAAAATAGCTTGGTGCTAGCACTGCGGCGCGTATCAATGCCCCTGTTTTCAGCAGGTGTCGACGTTCTAGCTCAGCGATCGATTCTTGCTCGGAATTGCCCCGTTCAGAGAGGATATCGAGATATTGCCCATCGCAAAGTTCAATTGAAGCGAGACTCAGACATTTGAGTAGCGACAGCCGGACAGCAAGAGGAATGCTATCGTCAGAAGCGAGCAGGTAGTAGGCCTCTGCATGGAGCCGATCGGCTGCAAGCACTGCTGCTGCCTCTCCGAAAGTGACATGCGCTGTCGCATGGCCCCGCCGTAAATTATCATCATCAAGCGCGGGAAGGTCGTCATGCATCAGTGAGTATGCATGAAGATACTCTAAGGCTAGACACGGCAGTCGAAGAAGACTGAGTGGAACATCCAGCATCTCCCCCACGGCCAGACAAAGAACTGGTCGCAAACGCTTTCCGGGAAGAAGCAAGGTATAACGTGAGACTTCAGCCAGACTTCCAACAGCGCATTCCGCCTCTTCAGCTAGCCAAACGTCGAAAACACCAGCTAACTTGCTAAAATTATTAGTGTTTCTCACGCTATTTTCCGATAAATGAGAACGACCCTGACCAAGAGCAGGTTTACTTAAGTCATTTCACGACAATCTGAACTGTCCCACCGTGGGACACTAGCTTGATACCAATCGATCGTAGATATCTTCGAAGCTCTCAGCCGAGTAAAACTCCAATACCAACTTGCCCTTCTCTGGATTTCGTCCATTGCGAACTAACTGAACTTTGGTTCCCAAGGCCCGCTGTATATCTTCCAAGATGCGGCCATCCTCGAGACTCAAAGACTTTGCTGGTTTTTTCTTCGCTGTCCCACCGTGGGACACTTCCACGCCGGAGTCCCCCGCCCCTTTTATTTTAGCTTCGAGCTCGCTTCGACTAAGCTCGTCAAGCTGCTCAAGGACTGCTCGCCGCTGCTCCCTGTCGTCAATCTCTTTGAGCATCAAGACTTTGCTCTCTGAGGCACCTGAGATTAGGGCGGCTTGCAAGTCATCAGGTAGAGAAAGGATATCAAGGCTACGCTGGACCTGGGACTTTGATATGCCAAGCTTCTTGGCAATATCTCTCACCGAGAGAGAGAACTGGTCTCGGAGCTGGCCTACCGCAATCGCCTTCTCCATCGGACTTAAATCCTGTCGCTGCATATTCTCGACAAGCTGCTTGCTCAATGTGGACTCTGAGCTGTCTTCATCGGTGTCGATTACTGCTGGTATCGTATCTAGGCCCAGCAATTTGCTTGCCCGCAAACGCCGTTCTCCAGACACGAGACGATAAGTCCCTGCCCCGAGGACTCGCACTAGGATTGGACAGAGGACGCCAAATTCACGGATTGAGTTGGAGAGTTCTTCAAGCGCTTCTTGCTTGAAAAGACGTCGTGGCTGATCAGGATCGACATCAATATCTTCAATGGGGATAAATCGAAAAGGACTGCCTGAACGTGTTCTAGATTCGAGGCTCGGTCCGCTAAGAAGCGGATTGACGTCGAATGTCACCTTTTTTCTGGTCATTTGCACAGACCTCCTCAGCAAGTTTTCCATAGTCTTCTGCACCGCTGGAACGCGGATCGTAGCGAAAGATAGATACTCCACGCGCCGGTGCTTCGGCCAGCGCAACATTAGTACGAATTACGATATCGAACACTAGATCGCCAAAGTATTCTCGGACGGTTTCCGCAACACTCTTCGAAAGCCGGCGTCGTGAATCGTGGAGGCAGAGTAATACTCCCCCGACTCTGAGTGAAGGGTTATAGGCACTTCTAACTTGGTCAATCGTATCAAGGAGCTGGCGAACACCGTGCAAGGCAAGAAACTCACTTTGCACCGGAACTATCACTTGAGTCGCTGCAACAAGTCCGTTCAAGGACAACAAGCCCAGTGAAGGAGGACAATCGATAAAGATATAGTCAAATTCCTCTCTAGCTGACTCTAAGGCCTTGCGTAACAACAGCTCTCGACCGATAACTCCGCCCAGTTCGAGATCTGCCGCACTGAGTAGAAGACTGGCAGGGGCGAGGAATAGATTATCCTCTACTTCGATGGTGATCTTAGAGATCGGCATGCCGTCTCTAAGCACATCATACATACTGGGTGATTCATCATTGGCATCCGCCACGTAACCGTAGTGCGCGGACAAATTCGCTTGCGCATCAAGGTCAATACTTAGAACTCGTTTACCGAGCTGAGCGATTCCGGCGGCTAGATTTGCAGTAGTGGTAGTTTTACCAACTCCGCCTTTCTGATTTACGACTGCATAGACTCTGTTCACCTTAGACCTCACTATAATTGTTTAAGGTTTGGCTCAGCCAAAACTATCTCTGCTCTGGACCGAATCGCCAGCAATAGGCGCTCAGAATTCAACTGATTCCGAAGCCGCCAGCTATTCCTAACGCTAGAGTAAGGTTTAGCACCTTGAGACAGCCAAGTCTCGGCGGCAAACTTATGTCAGTACACGTGTACTGACATAAGTAATTCAAGCAACAATCCTCCGCAAGCAGGCGACAATGCGCAAAAAGAGCTCCACAGAGCCTAATGAATGCAGTTACTTACGTACTTAACTCAAAACCCGAATTCCTTGAATTCGACGATTATTTCGAGCTATTTTGCTAAAACTCAGCTAAAGACAAAACGGGGCATTGTCCTATTTTATCAATTATTTCAGTGGTTTAGCTGCGATTAGCTAATACCCGTAACGAACTATCGTGTTCTGATTTAAGTGTCCAAAGGGCTAAAAGCACGTGTCTCGACATAAGTGTATCGTGCATTGAGATAAGCCTACTGCGACAGCGGTTTTCTTCAGCAGCCCGCGCTTTGTGTTGGATTTGTGCATTGAACTAAGAATCTCAATTCACGAGAGTGAAACGAACCAAAGTTTTCTCGCAATCGAGCTAAGTTTGCCGTGAATTGAAACAGGAAAAGGCGTGTTTCGAATTAAGGGCTATCGTGATTTGAAAAGTAGTGAGACGTGTATTCGGGGCTAAAACGCCGTGATCTGAAATAAATTTAGCCTCTTAAGGCCCTAATATTATTACATTTACTTGGCCTGTACTATAGTACTTATCTAAGAAAACTATATTGATAAAACTTCAAGTACCTTGATACAAAACAGCAACTGACTTAAAGCTAGTTAAAGTAAGTTTTGTTTTTTTGTATTGAGGATTCTATGAGTTCAGCTGCTACACCGAAAGCCGTTCAAAGTGCGATGTCGCTCCAATCTGGGGC
>CAYGNZ010000239.1:0-5716 GCA_964351345.1 uncultured Bdellovibrionales bacterium
CGAATCCAATGGGGAGCAGAGTAGTCAAAAAACTAAGAGAAAGCGCCGACGTAAGCGCAATCGACGTTCTGACAAGGGAGTTGGATCATCAGCCGATACAAACGGCAATGCTTCCGCCCCGGCGAAAGAGAAGGCGGCGGCTCCTAGTTCGAAGGCAAGCCAGTAATTTTTATGATGAGATTTCTTGCGTTTCTGCAGGTGGATGAGCTGAAAAGAAAAAGTAAAAAGTAGTGACAAATTTGAACTGAAAACTTTGACCTGATACCAAGGAGGCGCTATTATCAAGCCGCTAGAATCATTGGATGTTTAGGTTACCAGCCTTAGAGGATTTTTTTGTATCATGAATAGAATGCACTTCACGGTCGCAAAGTCATTTGGCCGCTTGCAACTTATCCCCGAACCGAACGGACTTCGTCTCTATTACACTCCGATTGTAAACGGCGAACTTGCTCCCGATGCTGCCGGTGCTTGCGATATCCTCATTCCTATCCAAGCGGTAGGCGGAGTTTGGGCAACTGCTCGAGCATTTCTTTATGGGGTTGAGTCCTTAGACGAAAACGTAATCATCCGTGATTCCGAGGGCGATGTCTTAGTAAAGCTCTATCGCGACAAGCCGAAAGGCGCAGGCGGAACCCTTACTGGTGAAGAAGTTTCCTGGCTTCGAATCGTATCTGGACGAAGTGAAGAAGAACGCAGACGAATTAAACTCGGACCACGCGACTTACTTTGCATCGAGCTTGCGTGTAACGCCGTGCTGACCTTGTCCGCCTCTCCACTTTTTGAAGGGCAAGAGTCTGTCAACGGTGCTGCTGCGATTGCCGCCAGCACGGCAGATGACGACGCCGCACCACGCCTCAACAACTAAGCAAAAAAGCCTAGTTACTCTGAGAACGAACCTCTTCGTGGAGGTTCGATTTTGCATGTCTACGTTGTAGGCTTGGGTATGCGTCTCGCTGGGGGACTACTCTTTACTACGCTCTATCCGTAGCTCTTCAAGACGCTGAATATGGCGCTGGAGGTCTTCGCCGGACTCTCCTTGTAACTGAGCCTCTTTGTAGTGCGAAATTGCCTCCTGGAGCTCTCCGAGGCCTTCATGAGCGATAGCCAGAGCGATATCGTTTTCAGCAGATTTTTCAACCCTGCTTACTTCTCTCAGCAAGGGAAGCGCTTGCTCATATTTCGATTGGACTACATATACGTTCGCTAAATTTTTTAATACACGCTGGTCGTTCTCAAGCTTTTCTCTAGCTTTTTTAAGACTGACCTCCGCCTTTGGCCAATCCTTCGCCATGGCATGCAAAGTCCCGAGCTTTAACAGAACCTCTCCGTTGTCTTCTTCAATTTTCGCCAATGTTGAATAGGCATCCAGTGCGACAGGCAGCTTGTTCGCTAACAGCGCAGACGCTGCAACACGTTCGAGAAAGTTCACGTGTTTTGGTTCGTAGTGTAATGCTTTTTGCATTATCTCCATCGCTGCGAGCGGATCATTTTGGGCAAGGTAGAGGCCCGCCAGGTTGTAGAGGATAGTAGTATTGGCAGGGTCGTGGGCAAGCGCTTGTTTAATTTTTGCAATGCCGTGTTCCTGCTTGCCTTGCATGACAAGCTCAACACCTTGCTCATTAAGTCGAAGCGCTTCCTCGTGTCGACCATGAACGGTACTCTCCTCTGGCGCAGCAAAACCACCGCTACTACGTGCAACCGCAGTGGTCGGCTTCGCCGATGAAAAACTTTTTATCGAAATCGGTTCTCCTTGCGCGTGCACCGCTTCGGAAGGAAAGAGTAAACAGAAGAGGGAACCTGCCACGATAGCTTCGGTAGCAAATGTTCTACTGCACGAAAAATATCGCATGAGGGTGCCGCTCTTGAGAGAAGAAAAACTGGTGTTGCTTAGCATAAATAAATACGTCGCGCGCCTATGGTTGCAGCCGTTATGAGGACCCGTTTCAGGACAGTGAGTATCTCACCAATAAATTATGCTGCCCTTTTTCCTTACTGAGCATTAAAGTATTTCAGCCGCTAAGACGCGAGAAATACTAAAATACTTTCTCCACCACCAAGTCTTAACCAATTTGACGAGTTCAGGCAAAGATTGTTCAATCGGCCTCCGAGATAGTCTTAAAATCCATCCCATAGCTGCCTACGACGTGGAGAGAATGCTCCCATGCATGAAATTCCTAAGCAAATCCCAGTTCCAGCCCTTCGCGGTTGGTTGCTTGCAACTCGTCCCAAAACACTTGCAGCTTCTATCGTTCCAGTTTCACTGGGCTGCCTCATTGCGTTCGTAAACGGGGAGTTTCGAGTTTTGCCCGCCGCTGCCTTGTTAAGCACTGCCTTGCTTATTCAGATAGCCAGTAATTTTGCCAACGACGTAGCGGACTTCGAAAAAGGGGCTGACACTGACACAAGAGAAGGTCCTCTACGAGCCGTGCAAGCGGGACTAATTTCTGCCGCTCAAATGAAGCTTGCGACTTTTCTTACCCTCTTCCTTGCTACCGCGACGGGTTCATACCTGGTGTACCTCGGAGGATTTCCGATACTGCTTATTGGCCTACTTGCCCTTTTCTTTGCCTGGGGCTACACCTCTGGGCCCTTTCCCCTCGCCTATCTCGGTCTGGGAGAAGTGTTTGTCATGCTGTTTTTTGGTCCTACTGCCGTCGTCGGCAGTTATTATGTTTTTGGCCAACACATCTCAATCGATGCAATCCTCGCTGGATTTTCTACCGGTTCAATCGCATGTGCGATTTTGGTAGTGAACAATTTGCGAGACCGAGAGAGTGACAAAGTCAGCAACAAAAAAACCTTAGCCGTACGATTCGGCGAACAATTTGCAGAACGAGAGTACGTGGCTTTCCTCACACTCGCTGCTCTCTCCCCTCTTTTTGCGCTTCTTTTACCTGCGGCAACAAGCAGTAGCGCTCTCGGTGCGCTTTACTTCCTTTTTGCCAAGCGTCTGATTCCCCGCATTTACGCAGAACGCGGCCAGAAGCTAAACGACCTGCTTGCGGACACGGCAAAACTGCTGTTCGTTTTTGCGATTTTCTATGGGTCTGGCTTAGTGCTCAATCCTGCAACGGCCAGCTAATTGTGACGCGGCATCTACTCGCGGTGGACGGTTTTTCCATCGCCCTGCGCCGTAGCGAGCATCACTATCTCGCTAATTTGCACATGCGCCGGACGGCTTGCTGCATAGTACACCGCATCCGCCACGTCCTCGCCAGTGAGCGGGGTGACGCCTTGATACACTTCGTCGGCTGCTCCTTTGTTTCCGCCAAAACGAACGACACTGAACTCTGTTTCAACAAGTCCTGGGTCTACTGAGCAAACTCGAATGTTGGTTGGCATCACCTCAAGACTGAGCGTTTTCGAAACAGCCCGGACCGCATGCTTGGTTGCGCTATACACACTACCGCCTGGATAGACCACGTGTCCGGCCGTTGATGCAATGTTGACGATACAACCCGCGTTGCGCTGCACCATGTTGGGGAGTATGGCTCTCGTGACATAAAGAAGGCCTTTGAGATTCACATCAATCATCTGATCCCAATCTTCAAGGTTCGCCTCTACCATCAGGTCTCGTCCTGCCGCCAAACCGGCATTGTTCACGAGCACATCAATGTTTTTCCACTCAGGTGGAAGCTTCTCAAGGCTACTGAGCACTTCTTCACGCACGCTCACATCCAGACGAAATACGTGGACCTCGCAGTCAAACTCTTGCTGTAAATGCTCTTTTAGGGACGTAAGGCGCTCAAGACGTCGAGCACAGAGTAAAAGCCTCGCACCGCTTGCGGCAAAGCGCTTGGCACAGGCTTCACCGATCCCGCTAGAGGCACCGGTGATAAATACGGTCTTGTCTTTAAGCTCGGACATCATTCCCTCGCTAGAGTTGAATTCCTAAGGCTGCTAATTGCTTTTCCGCCTGTGGCTGCCAGCCTCGATTTGCAGCGGGACTTGCCGGACTGGGATGCAAAACGGTGCCGAGTTTTCGATCTGTTTCTCCAAGAGCGGCTTTAATTCGGGTAAGAGCGAATGCTCCAATGCCAATCACGTAGCGCGGATCGAGAGTTTCAACAATCTGCCTCAAGGCCTTATCGCATGCTAAATAGAGCGCATCTCGTTCTGCGGCTGGCAGCTTTTCTGGAGTACGATTCTTACCGCTTTCTTCCATAAAACAAAGCGGACAATAGTTCCAGACGAAATACTTGTTGAAGAATGTACTTGGTGTTCTATAGCGCTCTTCGGCCCAGCTCCAAAGTCGATCACCACTGACTTCTTTGCGCGGGCAATCGAATCCTTGAATTTCTCGTTTCGGATGCTGCTTAGGCGGAGTTTTTACCGTTCCAGAAATTTTCATCCAGTCGCGAACTTTCGACACCTCGCCAAAAGGCACTCCGGTTTGCGCCATACCAAAGGGTCCAGGGTTCATTCCAACCAAGAGCACTTCTTTTTTCCCTTTGCCGTACTTCTCTAAGTACATTTCTCCTGGCTTACGGGCATACTCCAGAGGGTTGTAGGAATACTCAACGGGTGGGGCGAACTCTAACTTCGAAACCTCACGACTGAGCCGTCGAGATATATCAATTATTTCGCTGGGCACGGCCATCGATTCTCAGGGCTACATAAACGCTAAATTGGTGGAGTGTGTTGAGACACGCACGTTAATTGATAGCTTTGATAAACTCAATTCGTCTTTAACAAGAAGTATCTGCGTCGGGGAGCCTGCTTGCGCGCGGCAAAGAATGGACGAACATTAATATTGTTCGTAATTTTAAACGCTTAGAGCTATTATAATTCTAGATTTTTTAGTTTCGCCTACGCATGCATTCTTCATCTATCTACTCGTTTAATTTCGGCCTGCCGGTGCCCGATTATAGATGTTGGATTTAACTCAGTAATAATTTGGAGATTTCCCAAGTGCCACGCCAACTTGTCCTAATCGTTTCTTTGCTGCTCACACTTAGTTTTTCTGCCTGCGCAGGTTTCGACAAAGGGGCAGGGAGAGCTGCAAATAATGCTTCAGATGCGCTTGGTCTCCTCTGGGGAAAAGGAGGGGCAAAGTCCTCTTCAAGTGCCCGAACTCGTGGCTCAGTAAGCGCACCAAGCTCGAGCCCAAAAAAGAAAACTGTCCAAGGAGCTGTATCGCCCGCCCCATCTGAAGACGATGTAGAAGAAGAAGAAACCTCCCTTGGCGGGATGGAAAGACCCGGTGCTAGATAAGGCGTGAACGAGAAAGCCGGAAAGAAAGATCCCCTACTTGGGAGGTTGGTCGACGGCAAGTACCGAGTTGAGAAGAAACTCGGCGGTGGAGGTATGGGTCTGGTCTATATGGCCACTCATGAAATGATGGACCGAACGGTCGCATTAAAAATGCTCCACAAACATCTTGCTGGTTCTGAGGGAGAGGGAGAGTTTCTCGAACGCTTTAAACGCGAGGCTCAAGCTACCGCAAGTATCGAACATCCCAACGCCATTACCATTCATGATTTTGGTATCTACGAAGAGGCTCCCTTCCTTGTCATGCAGTACATTGAGGGTCGCAGTCTGAAGGAAGTGCTGTTAGAGCAAGGTGCCCTTCCACTCGAACGAACCCTGCCTATTATTATCCAAGTAAGCGCAGCCGTCGCGGAAGCTCACCGACGCAATATCGTTCACCGAGATCTCAAGCCTGACAATATCATGATTTCAGAACGTCCCGATGGCACCGAACGGGCCATAGTTA
>CAYGNZ010000240.1:0-5693 GCA_964351345.1 uncultured Bdellovibrionales bacterium
GCAACTCGTTGCCTATTCTTCGGTCAGCCATCTTGGATTCTGTGTATTGGGTTTTGACTGTTTGAATTTACAAGGGTTGCAGGGCTCAGTGTTACAAATGATTAACCACGGAGTATCGACTGCGGCTTTGTTTTTCCTTGTCGGCGTGGTGTACGACCGAAAACATACTCGGCTCATTGCTGACTACGGAGGACTCGCTCGTAAAGTGCCCGTGTTTGCGTTTGTGTTTCTCGTGTTTACGCTGAGTTCTATCGGACTACCGTTGACGAATGGTTTCGTCGGTGAATTCCTAATTTTGATCGCGAGTTTCAAATTTAATGTCGCACTCAGTGCAGTCGCAGTGAGTGGCGTTATTTTAGGAGCGATGTATATGCTCTCTTTGTATCGTCGAATAATGTTTGGTGATTTCGATGAAGCAAAGAATGGCGATCTTACGGACTTAACAGGTAGAGAGAAGTTGGTGTTTGCCCCTCTGCTTCTTCTCGTGTTTGTTCTTGGCCTTTATCCACAACCAATTTGGAGTGATTTAGAGCCTTCGTCCAAACGCTTGTTGCGGTCACTAGAAAACGCAGCGCCTCCTTTACAGTCAGTTACGGCAACTTCTCTACCCCAAGCGCTGCGCGTGCAGAAGGGAGTTGGCGAAACGAACACCAGCACTGCGGTCGCTCAAGGCAACGCTGCAGAAAATACGCCCGAAACGACTAAAATCTCAGAGGAGACTCTGATCGTTGAGGCTCCACAAACTACTTTCAGATACGGAGGTGTCTAGGTTCAATGACATTTCATCCTAACGATACCCTTGCCGCACTGCCGCTTGTAGTCCTTAGCATTTTTGCGATGAGCCTTTTACTCTTAGAGCTATTCGGTGCCTGTAAGAACCGCCTGCTCTGGGGTCTTACAGCATGTGTGTTTGCCTGGGCATTCTCTTGCACTCAGTTCTATCTCAGCGATGATGCCTTTGGCGGGATGCTGTATGTCGATGCTTTCAGCACGGTGTTTCACAGCATTATCTTGGGCGGTACTGCCGTCACACTATTGCTCAATCATCGTAAACTGGAGGCACAGCGAGCTGAATCTGGAGTTGAAGTCGATAGTCTCTTGCTGCTCGCTGCTACCGGTGGACTTGCAATGGTCTCCGCATCACATCTGGTAGTTCTCTTTCTTGGCTTTGAGTTACTTTCGGTTTCTGTGTACGCACTCACCGCGATTGCTCGAAAAGAACGTGCTTCTTCAGAAGGAGCGTTGAAGTATTTCATTCTGGGAGCCTTTAGTTCGGCATTTCTGCTCTACGGTATGGCACTTGTGTATGGGGCATGTGGCTCGATGCAGTACTCTGAGATTGCGATTAACGTCTCGTCGAGCAATATGATGCTGCTTGTTGGCGTTGGCATGATCATTTTCGGCTTCGCCTTTAAAGTCAGTCTTGTGCCTTTTCACGTCTGGACACCGGACGTGTATCAGGGTGCTCCTTCCTCGATTAGTGGTTTTATGGCGGTCGTCGTTAAAGCCGCTGCCTTTGGTAGCTTTTTGCGTTTAATGTATGTGCCCTTTGGTGAGCTCGGGGAGGTCTGGTCAGGCTTGATTTGGATACTTGCGGTACTTACGATGTGTGTCGGTAACCTCGCAGCGCTTCGTCAGACCAGTATCAAGCGTATGTTGGCCTACTCGAGTGTGGCTCATGCGGGATATGCGCTGATGGGATTTCTTAGTTTCGACGCTGCTGCAGGAGCTGAGGCTACCATTTTCTATCTAGCCGTCTACTCTCTAATGACTTTGGCCGCATTTGGGGTTGTGGTGGCGGTAACCGCTGGTTCATCTGCACAGTATGCCGATGACAGTATCGAATCATTCTCTGGTATAGGCTTTAGCCATCCCTTTCTTGGCTTTGTCATGACAATATCCCTGCTTTCACTCGCAGGTATTCCGCCGTTAGCGGGATTCGTCGGTAAGCTATATTTGTTTTCAGCAACCGTCAGTGCCGGGTATACCGGTCTGGCGATTATCGCGGCAATAAACTCGGTGGTTTCTCTCTATTATTATCTACGTGTGTTGGTGACGATGTATTTCTCAGGTGAGCGATCGCTTGATTGGGCGCCGGCGGATCGTCTTGATTGGGCCCCGAAGACAGCGCTTGGTTTAGTCACGCTTGGGACCTTACTTTGTGGAGTTTTGTCGTACACATTTTACCCTGCGGTAGCACTCGCGATAAAGAGTTTAGGCTAGTAGCAGCGCGGTGTGTGCTGAGCTTTGAGTCTGGGGAACGTGCATGGCGATAGATTACGAGTATGCCCAGTCCGAAGTAAAAGCCCTTAGTGAAATCTTTAGCGATGAGCGAGAACCCGCGATAGATGATAAGCGCGCGGTTTTCTGGCGTACTGCCTTTTCTCCTCTTCGCGCGACCCAGAATCTCGAACGAAAAGTTGCTGCACCCCATGTCCTCGTCGTCTCAGCCCTTGAAGGTATTCGGGGGAGCATTACGAGCCAGATTGCAGTCCAGCTTTCCAATACCGCACTTGAACAAACAGCGATTGAGGTATGCGAACAAGCAACTACCGAAAGCCACGAGCATCCTCTTGCGACTGAGATTGTCAGACGATCGCTGAAGAGAGCGAACGAGGAGGTGTATCGGTATGCGCACAAAATGCAAGCGGGGGGAAAAATTGCTGCTCGTGGATTTCTTGCTGCCTACGATGGCGCACGAGTCACGGCAGCCTGTGTGGGGCCTTTTGAAAGTTTTCTCTTGAGGGGAGGGACCTTAAGTTCGCTGTTTGATATTCGGCAGTCACCGAACGAAAAGGCTGGTGTATTAGAGCGTTTTATTGGTGCGAACTCTCAACTATTGGTTGATCTCGCCACGGTGAAAGTGGCCAAGGGAGATCTGTTTATCTTAACCACATTTTCTCCCTCTGAGGCGCTACGAGAGATGGTTGCAGAAACCTTGGAGCAAAATCTCTCAATCGCTGATTCGGCAAAACGTATTGGCGAGATGGGAACCAGATTAAGTCTCACGCGAGGAGACGGAACAAACAGTAGTCTGGAGAAAAATACTTTTGTCGCGATTGTTCGTGTGGAAGATTTAGCGATATCGCTTACTGAAATTGTATCTCCATCGTAATTTAGTGAGGGTAGGGAATTGTTGTCGTTTTCTGTCTTATCAAGTGGTTCTCGAGCGAACTCGATTCTGGTGCAGTCTGGAGAGACAAAAGTCCTGGTTGATTGCGGCTTGAGTGCGAAGCAAGCAGCAGTTCGCTTGGAGAGCCACGGCATTACTGCCGATCAAATTGATGCGATTGTGCTCTCCCACGAGCATGAAGATCATAGTTCAGGTGTGCGAGTATTCTCCAAACGTCACGGAACTCCGGTGTATGTGAATCCGACGACTCATCAAACGTGCCGTCATCTCACGACTATTCCTCTGGAGAAGATCATTCATTTCGAATCTGGAGAGGATTTTACTATTGGCGGCTTGTGCTTTAGTCCGTTTAGCCTGGTTCATGATGCGGGGGACCCGGTGGGTTTTCGAATCACGGGGGGAGAGAGAACGTTAGCGATTGCAACCGATTTGGGGCAGGTTACCAATTTGGTTCGAGAGCGTTTGAGAGATATCGATGCCCTAATTCTTGAGTCAAACCACGACAAATTGCTCCTACAAGATGCGCCTTACCCTTGGTCTTTAAAGCAACGAATTTCTAGCTCAAGGGGGCATTTGTCCAATGACTGCGCTGCAGAGCTGATTGAGTATATTTCGCGTTCTGAGGGCCAGTCGCGCCTACAAATTGCGGTAGCGGCTCATATCAGCGAAAAGAGTAATACTCCTGAGCTTGCGGTTGAAGTTCTGTCTAGAGCCTGGAGAAGGGGCGGTGCTGCGACTATGCCGAGATTCCTTGCAGCGACCGCAGATAGGTGTACGCCTATTTTTGAGCTTTAAGCTTGGCTTAATATAAATGGAAATTGCGTCGCGAGTCTGCTGGTGTCAGCGGTTTTAATCGCATATGCTTTCTGCTTCAGATTACAACGTAGAGATAAACGTAAACGACTAGAAACAAAGCACTCGGAGGTAATAGGTTAGCATGATTTCGCGGTATTCTCGGGCTGAAATGTCAGCGATTTGGAGTGAAGAGCATAAGTTCTCGCTTTGGCTTCAAGTAGAAACGCTAGCGATGGAGGCAATGGTTGAGCTCGGAACTGTTCCTGCCAGCGCGCTTGAGAGTGTTCGAAAGAAAGGCGCGTTTGAGGTTGAGCGCATCAACGAAATAGAAAAAGAGGTGAAGCACGATGTCATCGCCTTTTTAACAAATGTCGCTGAACACGTTGGTGAAGACGCTCGTTTTCTTCATCTCGGCATGACCTCTTCTGACTTGTTAGATACGGTATTTGCTCTGCAACTGACGGCTGCAAGCGATCTGATTATCTCTGGAGTTGACACCTTACTTGAAGCGGTAAAAAAACAAGCCTATGCGCACAAAAACACTCTCTGCATCGGCCGCTCCCACGGAATTCATGCGGAGCCTACTACTTTCGGACTGAAAGTCGCAGAGTGGTACGCAATGCTTGCCCGTGCGAAACAACGTTTGCTGCATGCGAGAGAGGATATCGCTATGGGTGCTATTAGCGGTCCCGTTGGAACGTATGCGCATTTGAGTCCAGAAGTTGAGGCAAAGGTTTGCAAGAAATTGGGACTGCGCCCTGCACCTGTCTCAACCCAAATTATTTCTCGTGACTCTCACGCCGCACTATTTGGTACTTTCGCGCAGCTTGCGGCTATTATTGAGCGTATCGCGGTTGAGGTGCGACACCTACAGCGTACCGAGGTGCGAGAAGCCGAAGAGTTCTTTTCAAAGGGGCAAAAAGGCTCTAGCGCCATGCCTCATAAACGAAATCCAATCTTGTCAGAAAATATTACAGGACTCTCTCGGTTGGTGAGAAGCTACTCGCAGGCCTCGCTGGAGAATGTTCCGACATGGCACGAACGAGACATTAGTCACTCAAGCGTTGAACGAATCGCTGCGCCAGATGCTACAATCGCTCTTGATTTCATGCTCGCGCGGGCTCATTCAATCGTCAGTGGTCTTCAGGTGTATCCCGAGAATATGAAAAAGAATCTCGAGTTAACAAAGGGCCTCGTCTACTCAGGGACGCTGCTTGTTGAGCTTGCAGAGAGAGGTATCAGTCGAGAGGAGGCCTACGCGATTGTGCAGCGCAACGCCTTGGCAACCTGGGATGATCTTAATAGCGGCAGTGGTGAGGGTCCAACCTTTACTCAACGAGTAAAAGCGGACAAAGATATTGCGAAGCTGGTCAATGAAAACGAACTTGATGAAATTCTTTCTCTTGAGCGACATACCAAGGAAGTAGACTTCATTTTTAATCGAGTATTTGGAGAAGCATCAGAATGATTGCGAAAGTTCTTGTGAGTCTTAAGGATGAAGTGTTGGATCCTGCTGGAAGAGCCCTCAGCGAACGGCTCAACAGTATTGGTTTTCCTGAGGTCAAGTCCGCGAAAATCGGAAAATATATAGAACTCTACATTGAGACTGGTGACCGGGAAAAGGAAAAAGCCCGTATCGAGGATATGTGCTACAAACTTCTCGCGAATACGATTATCGAAGAGTTTGAAATCATTCATGAGGCGGAGGAGAAGCCGAAGAAATGAAAATCGCAGTCGTGGTCTTTCCGGGTTCTGGTGGTGCCGC
>CAYGNZ010000241.1:0-5672 GCA_964351345.1 uncultured Bdellovibrionales bacterium
TTCCTGCATCTCTTCCCGAGTTTATCGTTGTTGACGTAAGTCAAATGGAAGAGGGCGAATCCATTCACGCGAAAGATATTACCCTTCCCGAAGGTGCGGTCCTTCGCGGTGTCCCCGAGCAAACTATCATCACACTCTTTGGAAACAGACGTCTTGCAGCAGCAGCTGCTGCCGCTGAGAAAGCCGGAGAGGCTCCTGAAGCCGGAGCTGCTGGTGAGGGTGCTGAGGGAAGCGAAGAGGGAGAGAGCGCTGAAAAAGAGGAAGGCTCTGATAGCTAGCTTTTTTCTGGGCGCTCTGGAAGCGAAGAAAAACTGGTGCGAAAGTGTTCGCTGTTGTCGGTCTAGGAAATCCTGGAAAACGTTACGAGGGAACAAGGCATAACATCGGCTTCGATGTGGTCGGTGAACTTGCTCGTCGCTGGGGCTCGCGGGATACCTGGCAGACAAAAGGGAGTTGTCAGTATCAGAAGGTAGCAATACGCACGACAAACGTGCTCCTGGTGCTGCCGCAAGAGTTTATGAACCTCAGTGGTCAAGCAGCTTCTCCCTTGCTGCGGTTTTTTAAGGTTCCCTCGGAGCGCCTAATCGTTGTCTACGACGAGCTCGATCTTGAACCCGGCATGATTCGCATTCGTCAGGGTGGTTCGGCTGCGGGGCATAAGGGGGTGACCGATATGCTGCGGCATGTCGAAGACCCGCAATGTTATCGTATCCGGGTCGGTATTGGGCAGCCTCGCTCCCTGCAGAAGAAGGCTGAAGGAGAGCAGGAGTCGGAGAAAGGCGTTAAAAATCAAGGACTTAAGGCGAAAAGACCGATTGATGTCTCCTCCTGGGTTTTGGGGCACCCTAGACCTGAGGAAAAAGAATTGTTAGGACATGCTGTTTGCGATTCGGCGGACGCGGTTGAGATGTTGCTCGGTAGCGAGCTTAAAGTTGTGCAAGGCAAGTTTCACAGAAGGCAGTCCTCGGCGTAAGCCTGGTAAGGACTTAGAAACTTTCGATTTTGATACAAGTTTTTCGCCTCGCAGGTAGTGAGGCGAGAAGTTCAAAAGTGAATATAAATTACGACGTAGTAAAACAGGTCTGGGTGAACTAAAAGAATGGATTGGCTACTTTCCCTACTAAACGGAATTACATCTTTACTGAGCTGGCTCGCGCCTATTGCTGGTGTGGTTGGACTTGTATTTGCTTACGCAACATACCGTGAGTGCAAGTCGGCTGATACCGGAACGGAGGTGATGAGCGGCATTGCGAAAGAAATCCAAGAGGGTTCCAAAGCCTTTCTTGTCGCCGAGTATAAAATTCTCGCTATCTTTGTCGGTGTGGTCTTCGTGCTCATCTGCTTGGCTCCCGCGCTGGGGATTCACACGGCCATAGCTTTTCTTCTTGGTGCGCTTTGCTCGGTCGCCGCGGGTGTTTCGGGGATGGCAGCCGCAACTGATGCAAATGTTCGAACTGCGGCAGCCGCGAAGGATAAAGGCCAGGCCGAAGCGCTCTACATCGCGTTTAGTGGTGGGGCAGTCATGGGTTTAGCGGTTGCTGCTCTTGGACTTCTCGGTGTTGGCCTGCTGTTCTGGATGTATGGCTCGCCAGATTCTGTGAAGCATATCACCGGATTCGCGATGGGAGCGTCGTCAATTGCGTTATTCGCTCGTGTTGGTGGAGGAATTTACACCAAGGCCGCAGACGTCGGTAGTGATCTCGTTGGTAAAGTCGAGGCAGGAATACCGGAGGATGATCCGCGTAACCCAGGCGTGATTGCAGACAACGTAGGGGATAATGTGGGGGATGTCGCCGGAATGGGAGCCGATATTTTCGAATCCTATGTCGGTGGTATTATCGCGACAATCGCGATTGCTTCTACTCTTGCGCCGGCTGAACTTCAATACATCACGGGCTATGTGATGGAAGACGCAGGTGGAGCCGGGGACCCGAGCGGTTTTCGATATGCGCTGATGGGTACTCCGCTGATCCTCTCGGTAATTGGTTTGGTGTGTTCAATCATCGGCATTAAAGCCATGGCGAAGCTCAAAGACAGCGATCCCAGTGATGCGCTGCGTAAATCAACCCTTCTTGCTGCCGGGCTGTTCCTTGCCGTTTCTTTTGTCTTCTTTCTCTTGCTCTCCACCGTCAAGCTTAAGGTTTGGTTCGCGGTCGTGGCAGGAGCGGTTGCAGGAGTCGCAATTGGTCTGATCACTGAATACTACACTTCAGCGAAGCCCGTACGAGAAATTGTCGAAGCCTCAAAAACGGGATCTGCTACAAATATCATTAGTGGACTCTCCGTGGGCTTCAAAAGTGTCGCCTGGCCGATTGTTGGAATTGCGGTGGCAATTCTTATTGCAAACTACTGTGCAGGGCTTTACGGGATTGGTATCGCCTCTGTGGCAATGCTTGCGACCGTGGGCGTGACGATGAGCGTTGATGCATACGGGCCGATTGCCGATAATGCCGGCGGTATTGCGGAGATGTCAGGGCTGGGACCTGATGTTCGTGCAGTGACTGACCGTCTTGATAGTCTTGGAAACACCACTGCCGCGATTGGAAAAGGATTCGCAATCGGATCTGCGGCGCTTACCGCACTCGCGTTATTTTCTGCCTACACGCAAGCCGTGCACGGCGGGGCAGGAGTTGCGGTGAGCTTGACCGAACCTTTGGTGGTGATTGGTCTGCTCCTAGGCGCTTCCTTACCTGCGCTAATCGCGGCCTTAACTATGACTTCTGTGGGGAAAGCCGCGGGAGCGATGGTTGAAGAAATCCGACGCCAGTTTAAAGAAATCCCAGGATTACTGGAAGGTAAAGAAGGGGTAAAAGGGGACTCAAAGCGTTGTATTGAAATATCGACGAAGGCCGCCTTAAAAGAAATGGTCGCTCCAGGTCTTGTTGCGGTAATCGCACCACTCGCGGTCGGTTTCGTGCTCGGAGCGGAAGCACTCGGCGGTATGTTAGCGGGAGCTCTTGTGACCGGAGTTGTACTTGCATTGTTCATGGCGAATGCTGGGGGCGCTTGGGACAACGCCAAAAAGATGATTGAAGAGGGCGCAGTCGAAGGTGAATCGAAAGGCGGCGAAGCTCACAAAGCCGCGGTAATCGGAGACACGGTGGGAGATCCTTTTAAAGACACTTCCGGTCCTGCGATGAATATTCTCGTAAAGTTAATGTCAATTGTTGCACTAGTTATCGCACCACTGTTGTAGCCGCATCGCGTGCTACGGTGCCAAAGGAAATAGTATGAAACAGAAGTATGAAATCGTTATCGTTGTCGACCCCGATCAGAACGAAGAGGGTGTTCAAGCAATGATTGCAAAAGTCGAAGGCATTGTTGGTCAGCACGAGGGCTCAGTCGAGCGCATCGACAATTGGGGACGGCGCCAGCTTGCGTATCCGATCAATAAGAAAGAGTACGGCACATATGTGGTGCTCATTGCGACCGGAAATTCGAATCTCGTCAGCGAGATTAATCGCCAACTTCGAATTGTTGACGAGTTGCTGCGATTCCTTGTTGTCCATAAAGACAAATATGCTCCGGATTTTGTGCCGAAGGCCAAAGAAGAAGGCAGACCAGAGCGACGTGGAGATCGCGGAGAGCGTGGCGAGCGAAGTGGCAGAGATCGTTCAAGAGAACGCAGCTCGCGAGATGAGAGCGGCTCTTCAGACAGCGAAAGCGAGTCGGCGGCTCAGGCATAGATAAATCAGAGGTAGTACACACTCATTGTTGAGTGGAGCGTCAAGGAAGGAATGTAGGTTCAATTCCTTGTTTGAGGCGATAAGGAGATAAGTAATGAGAGTTATTCTAACAGACGATGTAGTCGGAGTCGGCGATATCGGTGAAATCGTGAATGTGCGTCCAGGGTATGGGAGAAATTTCCTCATCCCTCGTGGGATTGCAATTGAAGCGGCCAGTGCGAACGCGAAACAAATCGCTCACCACCAGCGCCAAATCGAAGCGAAGAAGAAAGTATTGAAAACCGCCGCAGAGGAGCGCCGTAAGGAGCTTGAGGCCCTCAAGCCAGAGTTGAGCTTGAGAGTAGGTTCTGGTGGCAAGGTCTTTGGCTCTGTCACCTCTCGGGACATTGCGGCAAAGCTTGCAGAGGCAGGCTTTGATATTGATCGCCGACGAGTGCTGCTTGGAGATCCAATTAAGAAAATTGGTTCACAAAAGGTACGGGTGAAGCTTCATGCCGATGTTATTTCGGAGGTGGAAATTGTGGTCACCGCGCTTCAAGTGAAGCAGGAAGAGGAAGACCGCGAAGCAGCGAAGGCTATCGCCGCCGTAGAAGAGCGTTTTGCTGAAGACTCAGAAGGCGAGGACGAAGAGCAGGACCTCGAGATCCCCACTGAAGAAACTGACGAGGCTTAGTCGCCCCAGCCATCACAGTAGGTTTCCTCATCAAGGCATAGCGATTCGTTGCGTTGCGCTGTTGTTGTTCATTCGCGAACGGTAGTGCGGAGGGAGTAGTGACTCGACTAAGACTTTTCGGGATGTCCCTCGTGGGATTCTTAGTGCCTATTGCGCTTGCCGTAGTACTCGCGCCCCTTTTCTTTAATACCTCCTATAACGACTCAGACGAGTATGTGCGCGCGCGCTTTGAGCAGGAGAGTGTCGGCGATCAATCTCACACGCTCTTGCCAGGTTCAATTGACCCTGATTCCTCTTTTGTCGTCGTTCCAACCGCACGTGAGTTGGATCCGCAAGAAGGTAAGACATTCGTCGTCTCCTTCCTTCTCCGATTTAACCGCTTTCCCCCAGTGGGCGTGCGAAGCAAGATAATTTTTAAGTATGCAGCTTCTGTCGTTCCTTATCCGGGCTGGGCGATCGCTTGGAGAAATGTCTCTACCTCACTTCGACCTGAGGTGTATTGGCAGGACCCAAGCGGTGTGGGTGGCTGGTTTAGTTTCGATGACGTCCCTTTGAATCTCAACACCTGGTATTCAGTGACTCTTTTTGCGCGCCCCGATGAATTCCTCAGTCTCTATGTGGGTGAGCATCAAGAGACACCGAACGTGATGCATGGGGGCGACTCCGCCGAAGCGCGCGCTGAGACACTACCTGCCACAGCCTTAACAATGAGCTATGCTGGTGGCTACTCCATGCAAGACATCGGTACGGCATTTACCGATGATAGCCTCCATATTCGTGCGGGAGATTCAGCAGAGAGCGACATTTCAGTTGATGTTTCCGAGGTAATCGTTGGTTATGGCGGCGCAATGCCTCGCTCAATAAAGCAGACCAAATCCCTGCTTGCTGCTGGTTCAGAATCTGTGGTCAAGTATTTAGGGACAGATGGCTTGAGCCTTTGGCTTGATGCGGAGGGTAAAGATCGCAGCCGGTTCGCTCGGTCGGTATCGTCCTCTTCCTAAAGACAGCCTCCGCTTGAGGAGGCGTCATGACGACACTCCCAATTCAGGATTGATGCGCGCGTAGAAATGTTCACTGCAATTCTAAACTTCAGTAGAGGCGTAACGAGTGAGCATACAAAACGCTCCGCGACGATTTGCACGCGAGAGAGCCAATGCTAGCGTATGCGCTTCGCTTTACACTTCTCATCCCTGTACTGCTGCTTGCGTTCGCTGTATTTGGCTCTGAATTGCGCTCAGACGTTCAGTACTTAATTCCCCTGGTATATTTTCTTTCCGCGATTGGCGCGGGGCTTGTGCTTGTCGCTCATCGAT
>CAYGNZ010000242.1:0-596 GCA_964351345.1 uncultured Bdellovibrionales bacterium
TAGCAGCAATCCAAAATCATTGGGTTGGGAGGGCTCGATCCCTAACCTCCTATTGAGCTTCGGTTCGCGCAAATCGTAAAAGCAATCGACCGGACACACCTCGACGCACGAACGGTCTTTTGTGCCCACACAAGGCTCTGTTACCACGTAGGAGAAACCTTTACTCATTAGAAACTCAAGAGAACTACAATGAAATAGTGACCAGCAAACTCGAATCAGTCACTGCGCGGAGCGAATGCTTGTCACCGCCGTTCATGTAGAGCCAATCACCCGAAGATAATTCGTTCAGCTTTTCCTCGATTTGAAACTCAACCTTGCCGTCCAAACAGAAGATGCTCACTTCTCCGGTAACCTGATGAGCTGGGATGATTTTTCCTTTTGGAATGGTCATCCTGATTACTTCCATTTGTTTTGTCTTGGTTAGAGCAAATGTTTTCTCTAGCCCCAGCTTAGCAGGAAGTTGATATAGATTTACTACTTCACCGGGTTGAACATGAGGGATGCCCATTCTCGAGTCCTCCTAAGTAATTGTTTGCAAAGCCTTGCCAATACCCGTCGAACTAGGCCCAATCCGCACAAAGTTCCTAAACTGTCGT
>CAYGNZ010000242.1:606-5658 GCA_964351345.1 uncultured Bdellovibrionales bacterium
GAAGGCGCGGGTAGCATCCTCAAGCAAGGACTTCAGTTCGCATCTCGGAATCAATACGCAATTGCCTGACTCTTCTCGCATACATTCAACCAAACAAAAATCGTCTTCCAACTTACCAATTGCATCACCGACCCGGATCTCTTTTGGAGAAATCGCAAGTTCGACTCCACCGCCTCTACCGCGCAACGAACGAACATACCCACATGAAACAAGCCGAATACAAACCTTGACCAGGTGATTTTCAGAAACATCAAGCGCTGCTGCCAACTGCGGCACTGTAAGGCGCTCACTTTGATTCACGCTCAAGACCATCAACACCCTGAGCCCCAAATCAGTGGCAAGAGTAAGTTTCATGTGCATTTGCCTCTCCTTGTGATATATCGATTACTCTTTAAAGATGCATCATTGATGCAAGTTTCGCAAATTGATAGGGGTTTGGTGTGGAATTGCTTAATGTGAGAACGAGGTTGGTCCCGCGCCCAGTTAGAGCGCTCAATTCTTGCATGTATTCAATCAGCAAACAGAGATCGCTAATGCAGTTCTATGATTTTATTACGCTACTAAAACCGCGGATTCTTCCTGGAGTCGTCGGGAGTTCCACGTTTGGCTACCTCGTTTCAGTCACTGCCGGCTGCACCCTATCGTTTGGTGGAGCGGCCGCGTGCAATCAGGCTCTCGAGCATAGTCACGACAAATCTATGCCACGGACGGCGTTAAGGCCGATCGCATCTGGACGAATCTCGCCTAACCTAGGAATGCTCTTTGGCGCGGCCTTAAACTCCATCGGGATCTTGCTTCTGGCGCTTGGTCCTGGTCGTCTGACGGCATTTCTTGGAGTATTGGCATTTTTCTCCTACGTATTCCTCTATACCCCGATGAAACGAGAAACCGGATTAGCAATGTTAGTTGGGACCATTCCCGGCGCTCTTCCAGCTCTCGGTGGTGCGGCAGCCGCCAGTGGATATTTTACAACTATCTGCGGCTTGGTCTTCGCATTGCTTCTTTTTTGGCAGCTACCGCACTTCTGCGCCCTCTCTTGGGCGTTTCGAGATCAATATAAGATGGCAAAATTCATTACCCTATCGGAGGATTCCCGTTACGGGTCCCAATTTGTTCGTTCTCTGGCTCTTTTCGGTGCAGTAGGTAGCATTCTAATCGCTCTGTCTATGCCGCTTTATTCCGAAAGTATCTCATGGCTATTCACACTCGGGAGCGCTGTGTTTGGTGGATTGTTAATGCGAGCTGCGATTCAGTTCTATATAGCTCCGACTACGCCTAACAGCTATCTACTTATTCGCCGGTCGACATGGTTCATTTTGTCGCTTCCCCTTTTTGCTCTAATCGAGAGGCTCTGATGTTGGAAAAAATGGATACGGATGTTTCGAAAGAGCAAGAAGGACTCGTGCAAATAGGTCGAGTGTCGAGCCGATGTCCAGCATCATGGGCGGAGCGTGCCTCAAGCGGTCCTGTCGCAGATAAGTTTTTCGCGATCGGAACTCTGTTTGGAACCATCGGCACTTTGGGTTATGGATTGTATCTGTGGCTCGTTCTTAACAACATATTGCCGCTTGTCGGAGCTTACTCTGAGCTGAAGCGTGCGCACGTGATTATCCAACTGTTTCTCTTCTTTGGGCTTTTTGTGCTTGGTTTTATTTCTCAAGCTGGTGGCAAAATGCTGGGAGCCTCTCTGAATCTTGGAAAAGTGCCGCTTCTCATTCTGCCGCTCTATCTGGTAGGAGCAATTGCAATGCTCAATGGGCAGTCATGGGGTGCGTTTCTTATCAGCGCTCCATTTTCACTGTACGCCAGCTACATATGCTTCGTTTCTTTCAGGGATTCTTTATATTCTCCTAAGGTAGCTCTCACAGTATTGGGTTTGGGGGTCTTGGGCGCTTCGCCGTTTTTCCAGCTTGAAAATCCACACTCGGCCTTGCTTATCATGTGGGGCGGATTTGGCTCGCTCATTTTTTCAGCGAGCGTGCAGTTTATCAGTGCCTTTCTTCGAGGTCGGGCTTTAGCAGGGCGAGAGGGTATTCTCTTTCTTCTTCTGCATTCGGCGAGCGTCGCGCTCCTAGCCATTGTTCCGACTACTCAACCTGAGCTTATAGCTATTTCGGCGCTGTCTGCACTATTCGTGTATCTGCATGCAACCGGATTCGCTACGTGGTCAATGTCGGCATACCCACTTCCGCTTGGACTTGCCTTCGTGTCTGGCTTTCTTTGGGTCGCTGTCGCTTGGGCGGTACTCCTATACGGCAGTTTTGCAACTGCGGATCTTAGCGTTCACATCTTGGCAGTCGGCTGGGCAGCTCCGCTCATTTTTGCGGTGAGCTTCCAAGTGGTGGGGTTTCTCACTGGAAAAGAATCCTTACTTCCTCGAAACATTTGGTGGACTTTGTTGTTGATTTGGCAGCTGGTGCCACTTGGAAGAGGAGCATTTCATTTAATTGCCCTTCCTGCTTGGTTTTCTCTGATTGTCACAGCCGCAAGCACTATCGTTATGTTGTCTTGGACCATAAGCATCTGCAGCGCAGAATGGACCATGCTCCGTCTTCAGTCCGTTTTGTCAAAAGGTGAAACCCTCAAATCGTGTGGCGAGTAGGGGTATCGCTGTGAGACGCCATCTCCCCTTTCAGACGCATGTTATTTGGAGCGCAATTATTCTCGGCCTATTCGGTGGTTTTGGACTCGGCGCACACCTTGTCTATTTTCTTGCCTTCGGTTTACCTCCAGGAAATGCCTTTGGAGCAATGGTTCAAGTGCACGGCCACTTGCAACTTCTTGGTTGGACCGGCCTGTTCATTATAGGCATAAGTCTGTTCAAGCTCCCAAGACTTATGAGCATCCGCCCGCTTCCAGAAAATCTGGTTCGGGCAGTCTTTAGCACTCTAGTGCTTGGCATAACGCTAAAGTCGGCTGCACAGATTTTACTCTTCTATACGAAACACGATTCAGCGCTTCGTATGTTCGTAACACTCGGCAGTGTAATGGAGAGCGTCGGAATTCTTCTATACTTTGCCATTTTCTTTCGAAACAGCCTCACGTTTCGCACCCAACCCGGAGCCTATGCGGCAGCTAGTATCAAGCCGTTTCTAGTCGTAAGTTTGATCGGCTGGTTTGTTTACGCACTAATCAATGCTGTGCTCGGCGTGGCATTTTATCGAAACGTGTCTGTCGTGCTATCCCCTTCTTTGAACAATATCGCGACTGAGACTTATATCCACGGAGTGTTGTTGCCGACCTGTTTTGCATTTTCGATTAGCACATTTCCTATTTTTCTACGCCTTCGTGCCCCAACGTGGCCGGTACTGCGTGTTGCCACACTGTACGGGGCCGGAGCTATTCTCTACCTCTCTGGCACGACCGGAGAGGAATTGTATTCAATAGAACACGCCCCAATTCTCCGAGCTGCCGGCGTGTGTCTTCGTGCAACTGCCATATTATGGTTGATCATTGAAGTTGACCTAGTCCGACTCCGTTTGCCGTGGTTTCGAAAGTTTCGCGAGAACCAAGATCGAGAGAACCGTCCTCCTAGACGTCACGCCGGGGACTACGGTCAGTTTGGAAATTTCGAATGGCTGATTTATGCAGCGTACTCATGGCTCTTCCTTGGGATCTTAGCTGAGGTAGCCTCTCTATTCTCTGCCTTCACAGTATCATCGAGCGTGATTCGACATTTTTATTTGCTCGGATTTGTGACGCACCTAATTCTCGGGATGGCTGTTCGAATTGTGCCGGGTTTTCTTGGGAGAAATCACATCGCCTATCCGAGTCTCGTTCGCTTGAGCTTTATATTGATCCTACTTGCGACAATCAGCCGAACATTTCCAGTTATCATGCCGTCAGTGAACGATGGTCTGCTCCGATTCGGTTATGGTTTTTCTGGCGTAGTTGCTATGGGCGCGATTGCTTTGCTCGGTGTGAACCTAGTGGTAACTGTGAGGCGGAACAAGCAATCTCCGCAAGACGCCGGATAAAGCGCGTTTTCCTATGAAGCTTCCCGCAGCTTTTGGACGAATTCCTCAACAATTGAATCTATAATTGTCGCTTCCCCGCTGCAGCAGCCACATATTTGCGAACGCACAACTTGCTCGGCGCAATTCCGTATCTCATCCTCTGATTTCGAAGCGCAATCCCCTGCTTTGGCCTTAGCAATTTCAAAAAGCTCAAAAAGCGGTATCGCATCCCACAGCAGATCCCGACCCGGCGCGCTTCCTTGCGATACTTTCGTCTCACAAACCGGACATTTCACTTGGTTTTGCACAACCGTTCCCACTGGCACGTGACTGTAGTTTCTCTACTATTATGCGCGAAACTTCACCACAAACTAGAGCAATACAGACTGTCGATTCTCTCGGACCGTACTTGAAACTATTTTTCGTAACTTACATTAGTCGGCAACATTTCGCCACCGGAATGCGCGATTTCCCTTCCACGCCCTCAACTTAGTCTGGCTGCTCTTCTGAAGTCACAAAAGACAAGGATCAAGTTCGTAGTATTGCCAAAGAAATGGGCTTTTCTCATGTCACAGTTGAGATTGATCTTCCCGGTGAGAAATGCACCATGGAATAAACTACCTACTTGCCGTTACTAAAGGGGCAGAAAACTCGTAAAGTGCCTGATAGGTAACTTGCCTACAGCCGGTCCAAGTGTTCGTCAATGCGCTTTAGTATCGCTGAAAAGCTTGGAAAATCGTCGTAATACAACGCCTTCGTTCGCTGGTATTCGCTCCGATACCTGTCTCTACTGGCCTCATCGCAAAGCTGAAACGCCTCATTTTCCCGCAAATTAAATTCATCCCCTTTGCGAAAACGCCTTACCTTATGCGCATGGTAGTCGTCGGTTCCGATGAAAGCCCGAACACTCTCATCGTCCAAAAGCTTATAGACATCGTAGTAGTGCCGAATAAAATTAATCGGCATTGTCTTTCCAGCCCGCTCTTGACGATACTTACCCGAGATAGCTGAAAGCTTTTCAACGAAAGTGTATCCCGGAAGATAGCAAGGGACATCGACTGCGCAATTACTCGCAACATCTAAGTCTAGGCTCTTT
>CAYGNZ010000243.1:0-2622 GCA_964351345.1 uncultured Bdellovibrionales bacterium
ACTCGATCGTGCGTGGAACGACGTGCCGAAAACTGGTGAAAATGTTTCGAGCCGCGGGTGCAAAAGAAGTGCATTTCCGCATCAGCTCTCCTCCCACGACTGCTTCTTGTTACTACGGCATTGATACTCCTTCAGAGGGCGAGTTGATCGCTCACAATCATCACGTCGAAGAAGTGCGGAAATATATTGGGGCGGATACACTTGGGTATTTAAGTATCGAAGGAATGTACCGTGCGGTTAAAGGGGAGCGAGCAAACTACTGCGATGCATGTTTCAGCGGAAACTATCGCTTAGGTAAACCAGCCTCTACCGAAATGAAGACTGGGAATGTTCAGTCAAACCAGCCGGGACAACCAATGCGCTAGTAGTCAAACTCGACGCTAGTTCGCTCAATTGAGGTAGGATGGGGCGAGTTTTTTTTAAATGTATAGTCCTCTTGGCTTTTCTCAGCGCTCCGTTGCTGAGCCAGAAGGCTCTTGCGCAATCGCTTCCGCCTGAGCTCTCAGCGAGGGACACTGAGACTTTCACGCCAACCTCCTTGCCGTTTGTCACCTTAACCTCAGCACGAAGTGCATCGTATGCTGATGAGGAGACCTTCTCCATTCCCCTTGATAAGCGAGGATTGAGTCGTTTCCATCTGATTGAACGCTCAACGGTGCAAATACCCGTCCATGATGTTGCTGCACAACTCTCTGAGTCGTTTGAGGTGGTGGTAGATAGGGTGAGTGATTTTGCTGGCGTGGAAGGAGCAATCGTTCACAAACCCCATTCGCGGGGCTTTGGCGTGTATGGGTCGTTTTTTGATGTTGCTTCAGCGGATGCTCGTTCATGGACCCTGCGACCGGAGGACGCAGAAGTAGAAGAGATCCCTCGCCATGTGGTGCAACCACAACAAAATCTAAAAAACGCAGCCGCACTTGAGCCCTTAGCGTTGCTGAAGCAACTCGAAGAGAAAGTTCAAAATGCGGAGCGCCTGAACACCGCTGCCGTTCAGAATCAAGAGACGCCTGAGGTTGCCGCCTTAGAGAACGTCATACGAGAGATACAGCTTGTGATTGTTTCCTCGGGAGATTTTAGTGGGAATCGTAGCAACAGCCAGCTTGTTGCAGAGATTGCTTCAATCGTCGCTGCCGCAGACACCTTCTTTGACGCGATTCGATTGCGGCTATCCTTAGTTGGTGTGCAAATTTTTCGTCCTGGCTCAGGAGACCCCTTTGGCGCTGCAACGAGCGCTCGTGATGGCTTGAGAATGCTTGAAACGGTTCAGTCCCTTTGGGTCGGGCGAGAGATTCCTGAACACGACATCACCGCAGTACTTGGTCGCTCGGCGTATACCGGTATTTTTGGCTTAGCATATCCGGGCACTTCTTGTGTGCTATCGCAATTTGCTTTTCTTTTCGCGACACAAGGCGGGGGTGCTCAAGCGGGTCTCGCGGGAACGCTCGCACATGAAATAGGTCATGTCATCGGCATGGCCCATGATGATGGACTACCAGAGGGCGTACCGTCGTTAATGTGGCCGTTCTTTGTGGCCTCGCCCGGTGGTTTCTCTGCGACATCAATTAAGGAATACGAAACTCATATCGAAGCTGGGGGAAGCCAGTGCTTTGCGATTCGCTCCTCTCTTGTTCCCGAACCAGATGGACCCGATGACGGTCCGACAACATCAAGTGATGTTTTTCAGTTCGTCGATGGCGCTTCACTTCGTGTTGAATTGGCAGAGGGACAAAATTTTTCTCGACGCTTCGCCGTGAGCAATGCCAGTGAGTCGGTCGTGTTTCAAGCTAAGGGTTTGCCCACGGGTGCGACATTTAATGTTGATTCCGGAGTGCTGAGTTATCAACCAAGTTTTGATACGAGCAATCGGACGCGCGGAGTCGTTGAATTCAGCGTAGAACTCACCGCCCGATCTGGAGGCCGTCTCAGTTCGCTATCTCTCCAACTAGTGGTGCGCGATGTGAATCGCCCACCAGAACTGCTCTACGATGGTCCGCGCCAGCTGCAAGGTAGAGTAGGTGAGAGTGTTTCCGTGATTGTTCAGGCTCGGGACCTCGACGCACTTGATTCTGCACGAGCAGAGCTGCTGGGTAATTTTGCGGCAACATTTCTCGGCTCCGTTGATGTCGTCGCAGTAGGCACTGGTGTGCAAGTGACTTTAACACCCTCAGCGGAGGCTTCCTACGTTTTAAACTTTCTCGCCAGCGATCTTAATGGCGCAATCGCTACAAGGAATGTCGAGTATGTCGTTGCTGCGGCAAACGCCGCACCCATTGTGCAGGCGCCTGATAGTTTTCAAGTTGGAGAATCTGCGAATTCTCTTCTGCTTCTCGAAGCACAAGATCCTGACGGTGATGCAGTGATATTCGATTTTCTTGGGCTTCCCGCGGGAGCTATCGTCACTCTTGAGCCAGGCCGAGCAATCATTTCAATCAATCCCCTCGAATTGCCAAGTGATAAGTCGAACTTTACGGCGGTAGTCAGTGACGGCAAGACCAGCACCAGTAAGTCAATCGAACTTGTTCGAGTTAGCGGCTTGAGTTTGCTACCGGAGCAGGTACAACGATGGCCGGGGGCGGCTCTGCAAAAAAGTGGACAAGGGGCGTTCTCTGGAGTTGAGGCAAA
>CAYGNZ010000243.1:2632-5657 GCA_964351345.1 uncultured Bdellovibrionales bacterium
TTACCTTGTATGACGCGGATAGCGGCATGTGGAGTCACAGTGATTGCGCAGCACAGCAGTCTGTGAAGCGGCAGTTTGGAGGATTTCTCGGTGACCTACCCCTGAAGATTCAATCCGGTGATGAGTTCCTCCGCGGCATTTACAGAACTATTGGAGCGCAGGGTTATTGGTTTCTTGATGCGCCGCAAGGGATGCAGACTGTTGCCTGGGGACTTGCTGGTGATATTCCAGTTCCTGGCGATTATGACGGAGACGGGCAAGGGGACTTTGCAGTTTTTCGCCCGAGAGATCCTGTTACTGGAAAAGATACTTGGTATATCAACTTCACGGCGATTCCCTCGCAGACGTTAAGTGATACTCAATTAGGTGCAGCCTCAAGCGGTGTTCGTCTACCCTACGCTAGTGATGTCGATGGTGATGGACTTGCCGATAGAATTCTTCTTTCCAGAAAGCTTGATGGAAGCGTGCTCGCGCATGTGTGGTTTGCAAACGGGCGTATGCAGATTTTCTCCCTTGGAACGGTAGAGCACTTTGCTGCGGCCGTCCCCCTTGTGGGCGACTTTGACGGGGATGGTCGAGCGGAATTTGCAATTAAGTCCTCAACGGGTCTGCTGTCGGGACTTCTCTCAAGCTCCGCATCGAGTTTTACTCAGAAGCTAGCCAAGGGGGAGGGCTCCTTCCTTACCGGAGTTCGCTGTCAACAAACTGCAGGGAACGGAATTGCCATTGCGAATCGTGACGCTCGCACACTGAGCGTTCTAGAGCCGGGGGGCAACACGGTCCTTGGTGCTCTCTCGGCTTCTCAAGGAACAGCGCTCGGAATTGAAACTGCGCAAAGTCTTGAGGGAGCGGCTGCCGCATTCGCCTTGCAGCGACTCTCACCAAAGTTTGCGGATGTCGATGGAGACGGGAAAAGCAATTTTGTCGTTCGACGGACGCAAGGAAATGGAGCCCAAGGAGTATGGTTGGTCCGCAAGCTTTTTCAAGCTGGAGTGGATCTCCCTGCAAGTGATGGCGCCTTCGGTCAACTTGGGAGCGGTGATTTCTTCGGACAAGGAAGTTCCCTGCTTAGCTTCTTTGATCAGGGGCTCTGGATAAACCAGGGGGCTGACGGGGCAAGCCATCGCCAAGTTTGGGGAGTTGAGGGCGATCAAGCGGTGGCCGCGGATTACAACGCAGGTGCACAAAGTGAATATGCCGTGTTTAGACCGACTGATGGTTCTTGGTGGATGCTATCGAAAGGCAAAGGTACCAAGAGCGATGCGGCTCAGATGCTTTACTGGGGTCAGAGTGGGGATATTGCAGTGCCCGCAGACTACAATGGCGATGGCGCTGCTGATGTTGCTATTTGGCGACCCTCCAATGGGAATTGGTTTATACGCTACGCGGATGGTTCCGTGAGTGTGCAAAATTTCGGTGGGCGAGGTGATCTGCCGGTACCGGGAGACTATTTAGGTCTGGGCAGAGCGCAACTTGCACTTTGGCGCCCCTCACTCGGTCTTTGGTTGATTAAGTATGCTGAGGGTCCAGACGGACTGTTGGTTGTTCCCTGGGGCCTTCCGAGTGACCTACCTTTGCGAGCTGATTTTGACGGGGATGGAAGAAGCGATTTAGTCGTTTGGCGGGAGGCTGAGGGAGCGTGGTATGTTCGAAGGCTTGATAGCCTTGATGCAGCACAGCGTGTAATTCAGTTTGGGCTTCCCCAAGATTCTCCCCTTGGCTTTAGTGCTCTGCCCACTCTATTCTAGCCCTCAGACAGCGTGGAACGAAGAGAAACACAGAAGACAGGTCAGAAACTGCTGGCTTGTGTGCTTCCGCTCCAAGAGCTACTCTTTGCTCAGCGTGCGCACCTTTGCAGTCCTCGCCCTCGCAACTATTTACAACGTAGAGCCTAGTGAAAGCTACAGATGAGTTCAGAAGACAGTCTTGACCCTTGCGGAGAATTTGGCCCCACCCAGCGGTGGGCTTTAGTTTGGTTTTTTGGTGCGATTGCAATCGGCGCGTTCCTAACCGTGAAGCTCGCCACATTTGATCGCGGCTACTACGACTCTGATGGCTACGTGCTCGATTATGATGTGTATGCAGAAAACCGAGGGGCCTTTACCTCCGTTGGTACAGAGAGAGTCGATCCACGAGCTCGAGGAAGCTACGGAGCAGCAGCAAAAAGAGCGGCGAGCGCGGAGTAGGCAGAGGCTTTCTGCCGTCACAATCTGATTCAATCAACTCACCTCTTCTTTCAGAGAAAGCGGGGTGCTGCAGCACGAACAGTTGCCAGGGAAATGATCCCGAAAAACTACGAACTAATTTACTCTTCTAGCGACATTGCCAAGCGAATCGCGGCACTTGCTCCTTCAATGAATGCTTGGATTCTCGAAGCGGAGCAGCGTACTGAACAACAAGTGCTCGTGTTGGGTGTGCTGCAAGGTGCGATCTTTATGATGTCTGACCTCCTACGCCAGCTCAGCGTCAGTGTTGAGCCCGCGTTTTGTCGAGTATCGAGTTACTCCAAAGAGGACAATACGCAAGGCGAACTCCAAGTTTTTCTCGACGGGATTGAGGTCAGGGGCAGAGCGGTGTTGCTTGTGGATGATATTTGCGACACGGGGGCAACGATGGAGGAGCTCAATGCTCTTCTTGAGTCTCACGGTGCTACTGAAGTCCGCAGCGTGGTGCTTATTCGACGCATGTTGCCCAGTGCCGTTTGGAATCCCGATTGGTCTGCGATCGAGCACTCCGGTGCGGAGTGGTTTGTCGGCTATGGTATGGATGATTGCGGCAAGTATCGGAACTTGCCCGATATTTACTATACGCTACCGGAGGCCTAGGGAGCTGTGGCACTGGCGCTCCGAGAACGCATCGCGTGTCGCCTCGCGGCAGTACGCTATCAGTTCAAAAAACTTTTCCTGCTGCGAATCCGAGACGAAGCACAACGTGTGGCCAAAGAGCGTCGAGCGCTGCGCATGCTGCTTCGCCAAACCCCTTATTGGCTTGAAGGACATCTTCGCTTCGGCATGCTTGAGGCGAT
>CAYGNZ010000244.1:0-1331 GCA_964351345.1 uncultured Bdellovibrionales bacterium
AAGCTGTAGTGCAAGAGCAGGGCCCTGGTTCGCCTGAGCTAATATCGCCGCTCCTGATTGCTGAAGGATTTGATTACGAACTAAGGCAGCCGCCTCATACGCGACATCGGCATCCCTTATTTGGCTTTGTGCGGAACTAAAATTTTCCGAGGCGACTTGTGTGGTCGCAAGAGCGGTGCTAATGCGAGCCTCGAAGGCACCAAGTTCTCCGCGTTGTGCAGCAAGTTGGGCGAGTTTTTCCTTAAGAATAGGTAGGGCTTGTCGTGCTCCCGCCATGGAGCTCAGTGAAAAATCAAGAAGCGGCGCGACACCACTTTCCGTATTTGCCAGGAGAATACTAACGGTCTGTCGGTTCCGGTCTGAAGTCAATAAGTCGTATACTCCGTCACCGTTAAAATCGGCTGCGACAACGTTGTTCACATCTCCTGCGACAAAATTTGTAAAAGCTCCAAAGCTTCCATCTGCATTGCCAAGCAATACACTTGCCGCATCATCATCTCTTGCACCCGCAATTGCATCTAAATTTCCGTCGCCATTTAAGTCGGCGAGTCGCAGAGATTTTGAGCCAGCACCGGAGGCGTAAGATTGTAGTCCGCCGAAGGTTCCTGACTGGGAACCAAACAACACTGACACCGTAGCTGATTGAGCCTCGGCACTGACAATATCAACAAAGCCGTCTTTATTGACATCAGCAAGTGCCACACCGAGGGGATCATTACCGGCCGCATAAGACACAGAGGCATTAAAGGTGCCGTCTCCAACTCCGTAGGCCACACTAATTGTGTCTCCATTGTAATCGGCGGTGACAATATCAGCGATTGAGTCACCGTTAAGATCGCCTGAGACAATATCTCGTGGACGAGTGCCCGTGGTTACCGTTTGCACCTGAGTGAAGGTTCCACTTGCGCTACCGAGAAAAACGTTGAAGTAGGAGTTGAACTCAGCCGTGGCAAAATCGTCGTATCCATCGTTATTGAAGTCGTCAACAATTACGGCAAAGGGGCGATCACCGACTGTTACCGACGCGTTGGAGAATGACCCATCGCCATTCCCGAGGTAGACATTGACGAGGTCGTCATCAAAACTGGTGGCAATTAAGTCTACAATTCCGTCGTTGTTAAAATCCGCTGATTCTATGCCTCCTAAACCAGCTCCTGCCGCAAACGTGGTTCGTCCCTGAAAAGAGCCATCACCGTTACCAATTAAAACGCTTATGGAACTGTCACTGTTATCAGTAGCGGCAATGTCAAGAATGCCATCGGAGTTAAAATCAGCAGCAACCGTTTCAAAAGCGATTCCTTCAGTTTCAAAGCTTGTTGCGGCCTGAAACG
>CAYGNZ010000244.1:1341-5650 GCA_964351345.1 uncultured Bdellovibrionales bacterium
AGTCCCGAGACAATCCCCCCGTCCGTTCCGTACCCCGCTTGTAGCCGCAAGGTACCAAACTGCCCATCGAAAAGTTTGACTCCATTGAACTCTGTGGTTTGGGAAATGCGGAAATACTCATCTCGAAGCGCCTGCGCTTCGGCATCAAGAGCCTTTCTCTGCGTATTACTGAGAGCACCGTTTGCTGACTGTTCAGCTAATTCCGTAAGTCTAATTGTAATTGAACTCAGTTCATTCAGCGCCGCATCGCCGATTGAAAGCAGTGAAATCCCGTCATTAAGATTGCGAACTCCTTGGTTGTAGATACTTGTGTCGACATCAAGGGACTCTGCGATCGCGAGTCCCGCGGCATCATCTGATGCTTTGTTAATCCTGAGGCCAGAAGAGAGTCGGGTGAAGGAATCTTGCAGTGAACGGCTGGAAGTGCCAAGACGACGCTGGGCGTTAAGCGAGGCGATATTCGAATTGATCGTGATACTGCTCAAACTACTGCTTCCTGCAAAACAAGGAACCGCTCCTGCATGGCTCCCTGACACTGATACTTTTCCTAAGTGTCGATTTAAGTGTCGGTAGAAATGAGGGAAAACTTAAAAATCACGGTAAATTAGAGCAACTATTAAGGTTCTTCTCGTGAATGGCTAGACGAACCGGGGTTCAGTGTTGAAAATTACCGATAGCAATTCCTTAGAATGGATATTCTCAAAAGGAGCTAAGGTTCCGTGTTAGCGAAGTTTTCGTGATTGTGCGGAAGTTCGCTAACGCCGTGTTCTAGCTAGTAGTCATCTTTGAGGAAAGGCAGTCAAAACGGTATCTGGAGTCTTTAACTTTGGGCCTTGGATCGAGTAGCGGTTCTGTCTAGAAAGAGAGGGAAGCGGTGCGCTTCCCTGGGTAAAAGGGGGAGGATTGTCAGTTCAGGCGCCAAGTCTTCTTTGGCGCAAAAATGAGACGGCAGGCAACGAGGGCCGGATTACCAGCTTCATCAATCGCCTCGCGGGCGTAGTGAAGGGTGGCGTGCATCGGGAGTTCCCGGTTTGCGAGCTTCTCACTACCAACGGGCGGTCGGTAAGTCGTCTCAGCCTCGACGCACATCAACTCGCCGTCGACGCGAGCCATGATTTTGGCGTCTGAGTAGTCGCCCACGAATCGCAGAATTTGTTCCACGACGATTTCTTTCGCGTAGAAGCGCATTCGCATTTCTCGTAAGGCCAACCAAATCAAGCCACCGCTGACTAGGGTAACGTGCAGCACCCGATCGCCGGAAATACCACCAACAAGCTCGGCAAGGTCCTCGTTGAACAGAAACCCAACAATGCCGAAGCCGAGGGTGAAAAGGATCATCTCCACCCACCACCAGTTTCCGATGCTGAAGTGCTTCTCGTACAACATCCTTCATCCTCCAAGTAAAATTAACTCCCCATCCACTCACTGAAGACAGCGGAGAGTCAGAGACTTTCAAAAGCCACTGACTCTCCACTGCAGAGTTACTGAGGTAAAACCATTCGCACCGCTTCTACTCGGAACAAAGCCTAGCAAAATAGTCGAGAATAGGCAAATATGCAGTTTGTTAGGAGGGTTAGCGGTGTGAGTGTCGTCTGCTTGAGGATGTAGGCCTACTTCTCCCAGACTCCTCGATAGAACTGCCATGCAACTCAAAAAACCCTCTAGTCCACTAGGACGAGTGTGTTTTTCTTGAGCATGGTCTTATGTTCTATAAACTAAATCTTTTTCTTTTGGTGCAATGCAATCACGACAACTGCAAGATGCACCAGTACCATGCCCGTGACGCTGTATACATCCAGGACATCCTCTTTCAAAAACAGTGCTGCTATTAGAGTGGCAGCAACGGCTACTGAAGTCGGCGCGAACGCTGAAACTAAGGGAGGGACACTTCTCATGGCCCGAGCCCAGAATGTCTCTGCTAATGCTGACTGAAAAATTCCCAGGCCGAGCACTAGTAGCCAGGTTTTCAAACTTGGCCATTGGTCGACCCAGACTATGTCGCTGTGCCAATAGCCCCACAATACGCTGTCATCAGAGGTAAGAAACCTCGGGAGACAGAGAAGTGCGACAAGCGGTAAAGTTGCGAGATTGCCCAGCATAATTGTACCGACGGTGTAGGGTTCTCCGTCTTTGGTAGTTCCCTCTTTTCCCACCCGAGAATGGGAATACAATAGGCCTGCAAAAGAAATTCCACCAAGGATACATATACCGGTGCCGAACCAAGCTTCAGAGAGTCCGCTAGAGTAAAGGACGGTGTCTCGGTAAAAGATTAGTCCCAAACCCACCGTGTTGATTACGATGGTGAGAAACTCAATCCTCGATGGTAAGCGTTTCTCACAGCTAATTTGGTACATCGCGAGATACACTGGTGCGCTGTTGCAGATTAAATACGCATCAGCGCTTCCTGCGATGAGCACTCCGCCGATGAAGCAGATGGTGTTCAGAGCTCGTCCCCCAATGGCGCCAAAAAGTTGCCAAGGAGAAAGAGAAATCGGCAGATCAACAAAGGGGTTTTTGTAACCACGTTGAACGTAGCGTGCGCACAACATATACACACTCACGACCAGAGCACGAAGAAATGCGAGCTGAAGCATGCTCAGCTCCCCATCCATGGGCTCCACAAAAACGCCTGCCAGGCAAAGTAGTAAGCCGCCGATTATCAATCCGCGAATAGCGTCTGACATTAAAACCTCCACGTCCGATGTGTTTCAGACTATTCCTACCTCCACGTTGGGGCAGTTCTATCGAAGTAAATGAGAATCACAGCGGTGTTTGCCGCTGAGAAAAGTAGGCGTCTACTGATTAGAAGGAATAAGGAGCAAGTAAAAACCTAGTATATATATCATAAATGATGCGCTGTTCAAACTTCTCTAGAGATGGTTTTGGAGGCTCTTCTTCTTGATATTTGTCTAATAAAGATAAGCCATTATGGCTGTTGCGGGGGTGCGGTGGAGAGTTAGATGGGAAGGGTCTAGCAATCTCAAAGAACGTGGAAGCTTTTTGAGCAGCGTTTTGAGGGGGGAGTCAAACAGGCTCAGTACTTAGTTGCTCCGCGACTCTAGATATTGTTCTACAGAGGATTGGAGAGAAGACTTATCAGAAGACCAAGTTAAGGGGGCACCATTGTTTACGTGAACATCGGTGTGCGGCTCAAAGTTGTGACGGTTGAGTATACGATAGCGAGATCGATATTTCCGCGAAATACTCTCCCCGTGCCAAAGATGAAGAATCGTCCCGTCGCGATACGTTGCGCTCCCCGCAACCTCTTGTTCGAGGTTCCTTGCGTAGCGAAGCGCGTCGGTTTTCAGTGGGGTGGGAAATTCTCGAAAGGGACTTGCACCGATTCGTCCTAGCACTCCCTTGGCAAAAATTGCATCTCCCCCTCCAATTATTGCTCGCTCGTAAAGCGGTAGCTCTTCCAGTAGTTCACGTCTCGCAGCCCAGGCCAGACCAGGCATGCCCCAGGGGCGGTGTTGGGGATCACCTCGGCTACTCTTATTGCGAAATCCCTTCAGCTCTATTTCTCGGAAAAACAAGCCTGTTTGTAGCTCCGTGTTGGAACAAAAGGTACTGGCATCGCATGGATCAAAATTAGATGCATCCTTAGGCAGATGAACCACTAAGGAGAAAGGCTGAACAACCTTGTAGCGCTGCAACAGCATGCTTGTTTCCTCTAACCATTGGGGGTTGAGGAACACCACGTCTGAATCTAACCAGACTACTTTATCGCACTCTTTGGGGAGCTTCTCGATGGCAAGATTAATCAAGCGTTCTTTCTGCCAAAGAATGCTCCCGCCATCGACACGAACCAGGCACTCGGCATCATCTGAGTTAAGTTCGTATTCTCCGAAGACGTTTGCGTGCTCAATGGTGAGCAGCGACACGCCTTGCGCTCGTAACGCACTGCGGAAGAGTCGGTAATTCAACAATCGATACGAATCGGCGAAGGGGTTGAAGTAGGCTGTCACTACCCAGGTGGTTCCTGGAAGCTGCTTTGGATCTGGATCCGCGAGAGAGTCTGAGAGCGAGACCTTCGGCATCCTGAGCAAAGGCTCCAACCTCTCCTGCATATAGGCGTGAGTATCCGTAGCGCCACTCTTTGTGAGCGTTTGCACGCAGGGGGGATGATAGGAGTCAAATACTACTCTTCTAGCCAACCTGACAGCCCGCTGGGCTCGATGTACTGCTCGGGAAATCATTGCGCCGACTACACTACTTTACTTGGAGTTGGAGTCAAAATTGATTACGACCCTTAGGAAAAGGTTCGAGGTTGCTTTTTCTATCTTTTCTAAATTCGACGATATTTTGT
>CAYGNZ010000245.1:0-5626 GCA_964351345.1 uncultured Bdellovibrionales bacterium
ACGTTAAGGCTCTGCTCTGATTAAGGTCCGCTTCCTTGCTTGCAAAAACGGTTTCAATGAAAATGTAAACCCGGTTGGCAATTCAGGTGAAAACCTTAGTATGCCAACCGGGGAAACTCTGACTATCCTTGCCTCCGCATCGCCGCACGATCCATGTAGCAGTACTCTTTCCCACTCACGATCTTGCCGTAGTAGTGATTGAGCACACGCTCCAAGCGGTAGACGAAGTTCTCCAGGTCCGAATCTCCTCTGAAAACCTGAAGACGAATGGATTCGATTTGCACTTCCCGTCCGTCGATTCGCCACTTCCAGTCGTTGAGGCCGAAAGTGTACAAACCGTACTCAACGGGTAGTCCCGAACGAGCGATGCACTCGTTGAGCCATTCCTTTTGACGCTGCTCTCGTTCTACTCGCTCGTAGGCCTTGGTGTTCCAAGGACTCGGTACGTCATGCGCACCCATTAGGAGCAGCAACGCCGAGAAAGCGATTGTCAGATAGCCCAGCAGTCCGAAATGTGTGGCTGTACCCCACACGAGGGTTACCAGGAGAAGACCGAGCGCGATCAGGATAAAGTCCCTTGCGCATTTCTCGTCGTCTCGCTTGAACACCCCCTCTTGGATTCCATGCCAGGGGACATCGACGGGTTGTCGAATGCTTTCCCCCGCTTCAACGGCGGCATCCCTCAATCGCTTGAGGATGCCCTCGACTTTCTCAGTGGGTGCAACGACCACCGAATGATAGTCTTCGTCCGTCAGGTCAGGATACCTCATGTCATCGCACCACCAGTAGCTACAAAACTGATAGGGATAACCAGTGACCAACTCTTCCAGCGTTGTAGTAGTACTCTCCATAATAGTGTCTTTCGGTAAAAACTCTTTCCTCTTTTGCCAACCAGGCAACTCTCGCAGCATCTTCACGCTACGAGCCCGTGCCTGGTCAATTCAAACACTTCTACTCTGATGAGTTGTTGATTTAGAGAGCGCGGAGGAAACGAGGTTTCCTTCTCATCCTAGCTTATGTTCCGGATGTCTCAATATGTTGCTGATAAAATCGCAACTGTTCGTTTTCGGGGAACTTCATCTGCTAAGTCCATAGAAAGACTAAGGACGTTGAATAGCCGGCAGAATAGTCGGCGGTAAAAAGTTAGAGGTAAATGAATGCACGAGAAAAGATCGCTCCGGCACAGTGTCTAGCTGTGCCGGAGCGTATAAACCTCTTAGATGAAAGTCTTGGAGCGGTTACGGACGTACTCCTCGCTCGAGTCTGTCTTCTATTTGCTGCAGGCTATCCGACCTCGGAGAATCGCTGTTATTCCCACCGGAACCGTCACCCTCAGGACCAATCGTAGGGTCACCGCCATCGCGTGGCACGCGCCTTCTCTGCGGAGGTCCTTGCTCTCGCATGGGAGGTTGAACCGAAGGAGGACCGGTTTCACGACCATTCCCTTGATTCTTTCGAGGATCGAGAGGATTAGGAATGACCCAATTCTCGTCCTGGGTGAACGTCAGTAGTTGGTTAAATCGCGATTCGAGATCGTCACGTTGAATTATCAGCGTTGCTAGTTGCTCACGATGTTTTCCATAGTCTCTTGAAAACTCCTCGAGCAACTCTGCCAACTCAGCGCTCACACTCTCCGGTGTGGAGTCGGGAAAGAGTTCTTTTTCTAGCTGGAGTTTTCCAATTCTTCGGTTAACTTCGTACGCCCAGGGTAACATCTGGACACAGCGCACGGTCGATATGATCGTGTTGGTCGGTGTCCCTTTCGTCGCTTCAAGCAAAATAAAATCGAAGGTAACACTGTTCTTGGCGCTATCGCCTCGAAGTATTCCTTCATCATAGCCCAAAGGACACGTAGTGCCTGGAGGTAGCTGATGTACTGGCGTAAAAAATAGTCCCTCTCCAAGCAACCCTCGCTCGAATTGAGCCCGCAAAAACTGCAAGTCTTCGGCTGACTTTACGGGCTTGACCGCTCCACTAAAGGGGTCGACCAACAATAAGGGGTAGACTGGATGGTTTTGATCGACCGCACTAGCGTTACTTGGGAACTGGATGACACGCCCGCCATTGATAGGAGCATACCCTCGAAATAGCGCGCCCGGTGGAAGCTCGGACAGCTCGTTAAAGGCCGCCTCTACCGCCGCACGCTCCGTACCGAGCTTCGCGAAAAACGCGTCCAACCTCTTCCGGTGCTCTCGCCACATCTTATCGCGCGAGTCGCGCCATTCGGCCATTGCCGTTCGCCACTGAGGTAATTGGGTATACAGCTCGTACAATGTTTGTTCATTCTGAAACACTCGATAAACGATATTCGGAATTCCCTGCCCGACGTAGTTTTTCGATAAGCCCGATGTCGGGTTATCGTTTAAAACTTGGTAAGTTTTATAAGGGAAATGGGTTCCCATCCGTTTCAATCGCTCAACTTGAGCAGTGTGAACCGACTCTGCTCTTGCAAGAATAAAGTTCAAAGGTGCCTTGGTGCCTGCTCTCACAATTGCAGCGTCCCGCTCGATGCGCTTCCTATGCTTGCGCAGTTCCTTGAGTACATCTGGCCATGTCGTAAGGTCCCATTGGTCGAAGTTTCCAAATGTTTCTTCAACTGCGAGCATGTATGTACGGATGAGCTCATCTTCAGCCCGCAGAGTCACCGCTTCGGTGCGAAGATAATCCTTTCGCGCGCTATCGTACTCGTCGATCGCTTTCTTCAGCGCCCTTTCATCTACACCGAAGGCAAAATCGCCGTAGCGCCCTTTGAAGGGTCTGGCGATCTCCCGACCGAGCGATTCGAGTGTGTTCTCATCGCCGGAAAGACCATAACCAAGACGAACGCCGTCCGGCCCGATGATAATTCCGAACTTCGCCTCCGGGTCAGACGCATCCTCTCTCGGAGCGACTTCCACCGAAAAACCAAAGTTGTCCCTCAATTCTACGCGACGGCCGTACTGCTCCGAGCGTTTGGGTGGGGCGAATTCCGCGGGATCTACGTTCTCCACCTCTCCGCTATTCCGCTGTTCCGCCTGCGTACACAAGGGAACGCAATTCAGCAATAGTAACGCAATTAGTAGTTGTCGCATCGAACCATCTCCTCATTACTCAAAGGAAATCCACTCACCGTCTCCGTGACAGCGAGAATGCATCGAAGCATAACCACAAAAACATTTTTGCAATCATTTAGCCTCGAACTGAATTTGACTAATTCAAATCGAAGCTAAGACTAGAAATCTACCCATACGAATAAGTGGAGAACGCAGTAAGACTAGTAACAGTCAAATCACTAAGGAAGTGATTTCGATTATTTTTCGCTCGCTCAAGCGATTGACTCAGGGTTTTACTGTAGCCCGGATAGTCTACCAAGCTGGTGCTCCAAAAGGAAACAGGACGGATAGTTCCTGCTCGATCCACTCAACATTCGCGCGTCTATGTGTGGGCGTTAATCCCGGTTGAGAAGAGAACGGCCTCTTTTGAGACTGCAATAGCAGCACCTCTCGACCAGCACCTCTCGAAGCACCTCTCGAAGCACCTCTCGACCCGGGCTACTTACCGCGGGAGTAGTAGTTGACGCGCGACAAATCGAGTTTTTCCTTGATAAAGTTGCGAGCAGCCTTCTTAGGAACAGAAATGCTTTCGTTTCGGACGTCTAGTTGCTGTTTTTTACTATTTTCTCGAATTAAAGGCGCGAGGCAATAGACCTCGCTCAACGAAGTTACGATTTAGTGGGGATTCGCAACTCTTCGAATTAAATTGGAAGTGCCGACACCAAGCACGGCACTCGCGGCGAGAAGAGCCCTGGCGGGATCTTCGGCTTCAAATCACCCCGCTTCCAACTCTGATAAGCTTTAGCGGCGAGTTCGCAAAGAGCTTTGAAATGCTCAATCACGCGCTTTCGCAGTTCCTTATCCTCAGAGATGACTATAACTCTTCTACTACGCTTCTCCGGAGTATATTCCTTCAGCATGCTCTGTCTTCGAAGCGCGGTGGCACCGACAACCTGCCTCTTGTCTCGCTCACGCTGCCGTAGATAGTACGCCTCTTCTTCGGCTATCTCGCTTAGGATTCTCTTTCTTGTTGCTTCAATGTCAATACCGTCAAAACACTCTGCCCACGCCCAAGGGCAAATCTCCAAGCGGGATTTTGGCAGTTCTAATCGCTCCCACTGCTGAACTAAGCGTTTTTGTTCACTGATACTTAAAGTTGCTGAATACAGAGGTTTAAGCAGAGGACGAGGAACTCGCGGATGATAGGTAACGTGTTTACGATCCTTAAACATTTTCCAGGTCGAAACACCGGGGTACTCCTCTATGCTGTTTTCAAGATTGGCTCGAGTTGGATTGAGATAAATGTATTTGATGTAGTGAATGACTTTCTCCGGAGTCGCCAAGATCGGAGAGTCATAACCCTCTGCCCAGATGGTCTTTTTACTTCTTCCGAGCAAACGATTAATTGCATGAGATGACTCCGTCTTTAGGTAACGCATGAAGTTGGGAATATCTTCGGGATTATCGACGACAGCAATCATGTGCAGGTGATTTGCCATGAAGAGCGCATGGCAGATTTTCACTGGGTAGCGGCTTTGTGCCTGGGCGAGAATTCCTTTGAGAATGAAGTTGATGTGGTGGGCAGGAGGCAAAGGGAGGCCTTCTTCGGTTCTCGTGCCGAGAAGCAGTACACTTTTGTGGGGGAAGTATTTACGATTCTCTGGCATGTTTGAGGCACCTTCTGATGGTAACGGTCCTCAGAACTAGTCGCAGAGATGGTAAATTTGTTTTCCGGGGGTTTTACTGGGGAAGTAGCCCGGGGCTGGGGAAGCGGCCCGGGGCTGGGGAAGCGGGGCTGGGGAAGTAGGGAAGTAGCCCGGGGCTGGGGAAGTACTGGGGAAGTATGTGAACGCGAAAATATCAATCTAAATGTCAAACCCGCCAGTGGGAATGGTATTCCACTTTATATCATCAAAACGCATCAGAGGGGTTACCGAAAAGGTTGAAGACCTAAGAAGACTTTTAATGTCAGAAACAATGCTATGGAAATCGTACTTTTCCTCCAGATCAATTCCCAACTCTAAATCCCAGCTCCCGCAAGTGAAGATCAGTGAAACTATGTTTTTATGGTTACGGCAATACTTTGTTATCTTTTGCTTTGAACTATCCGAAAGGCCACCAACATTGAATAAGACTCGATAGGCATGCACCTTTAGTTTGGAATAGTTTATCCAATAGACGAAACCAGCGAGAACCTTCTTTCGCTTAAGGGCATTTAATCGATTATTCACGGTCGAAAGTGGCAGGTTAAGCGACGTCGCTAACTCTTGCTGGCTGATAAAACAATTCTTCGCGAGTATAGAGAGGATAGTTTTATCTTTTACATCAAGCTCGACTCTCTTCTCAGAATACCCGATCTGAATCGGCCTTACACTTTCATGTTGATGAATGTATTTTTTTCCGAAATAGGTCCAGCTCGTATCAAGCGCAATATCTCGGAGAGAAATTGCGGAATTAAAATGGACTAAAATATCCTGAAGCGCTGTATCGAGCTCACCAGGGTTACGGACGACCAGGCTTATCGCAAAATTGTATTCCCCAATGAAGTCGCAGAACCATGATACCTGTGGATACTCACTGAAGAATCTCAGAAT
>CAYGNZ010000246.1:0-978 GCA_964351345.1 uncultured Bdellovibrionales bacterium
TGAGTATATGACGCTCAAATGCTCGATGAAGGTCTTCCATACTGGCGTGCAGTTTCTCCTCACTACTCCCTTCAACTTCGTCAGGATGAAGAATCTTTTCTGCCATTACGGCTAATGTTCCCTCCCCATTGCGCACGGGTGAACCAAAAAGAATCCTCGCCCCGGTTCGCTGAGCAGCGAGTGCAACTGCTTTGGTCGTGGCCGCAGGATAGCCAAAGAAATCGACAAACATTGCATGATTTCGTTTTACGTTCTGGTCGCAGAGCACCACGACGTCCTCGCCGTTTTTTAGACGCCTGACAATTTCTTTAAAACCACCCGAGCGGGCAAAGAGTTGATTGCCGTGCATCTCCCTTCGGCCATTCCACCAGCGGTCGAGTCGAGGTAAGCCAAATCCACGCGCCAATATAGACACGGGTTTATGACGAAGGGCATGCACCTGAATGAAGAGCTCAAAGGAATCGAAGTGAATTGTCGGAAGGAGCACACCAAGTCCCTCTTTCTTTTCGTAGAGAGACTCAAGCTCTGCACTTGCCTGCGCGTAGTCTTCAATAATTTCCTCGGCCTTTTGTGGATTGAGCCGAGGGATTCTAGAAAATCCGTAAAGATTTTCAGCGAGAACGCCCTTGGAGTTCTCAAGAATTGCTTCGCGTTCCGCCTCTGATTTTTCGGGGAACACAAGCTCAAGATTTCTCTTCGCAACGCCATTAAGGCGTGGCATGAGGAGAAACAACACGGTGACGTAGAAGCGCGCGAGTTTGCGAGCAAGTGTGTCGGGGAGTATTTCGAGCGCCAAGAAAAGGGTCCTGACGACTGCGAGTAAAATGAGGTCGATTACTTGTTTTAGCATTGTTTTCCGTGAGGTACGTGCAGAGATCATGGAGGAGTCGAGAATGTTCGTCAAGCAGCAAGCACGCTACTACTCGGATACCTCAAAGAGCGTCTCCTGTATTTAAAGAAGTGAGAGCCAGGGAGAAG
>CAYGNZ010000246.1:988-3794 GCA_964351345.1 uncultured Bdellovibrionales bacterium
ATTGTTTTCCGTGAGGTACGTGCAAAGGATCATGGAGGAGTCGAGAATGTTCGTCAAGCAGCAAGCACGCCACTGCTCGAATACCGACAACAGGAGCGCCTGATGTAGGTAAAGAAATGAGAGCCAGGGAGAAGCGCGAAGACTTCCCCCTGGCGATCGGGATAGAGCAGAACATGCCGAATTCAACGTCTCTACGGGGAGGGCGTTTTGAGACGAAGAGATAAACCTACGGGGCGATGATCGCTAATTAGCGGCGTATCCTCCTCATCACCCTCTTCAGTGAACACCATTGCTTGCATCTGCCAACTATCTTCAGCGAGTTTGTTCACCAAATAGTAGTCAAGAATCGAAAGAAAATCAGGATGGCTGTTAGTCCAGATATCAAGTGGGGTCTCGACCCAATGAAGGCCTTGCGGTCCAATCAAGGTGCGAAACGCAGTGTTGCCCTTTTCTTTACCCGGAATGGTTGAGTAATCAAGGTTGAGATCCCCGCATACAATTACTGGAATAGGTTCGGCGAGGGCAAAATCGCGCAAGGCAGTTGCCTGCCTATTGCGACTCGATGCATCTCCTCGCGCCAAATGGTTATTGATGAACCAAAACTCTTTGGCGGTCCGAGTATCGCGAAAATGCACTGCAAGTGGTGCACGATGTCTGCCGTTGTTTGATAACTCGCTCATCGGGCGGGATTCTATTAGTTCGAGGCGCTCTGAGTTGTAAATGACCATTAATCGATCATTCCGCCCAGTTTCGCCGAGAATCTTGGCAAAAGATGCCCCCTCATCTTTACTTGCAGCAAGGAAGTATCGTTCTGCATTCTCGGCTTTAACCTCGCTCAATCCCCAGACTTCGGCTCCGTTAAACGCTTCAATTCTCTGAGCAATGACTGCGGGGTCATTGTCGTCGCTTTCCACATTAAAGATCATGCATTGCAGTGCCTCGCCGTCAGCGAAGAACTCCTCCTCGCTCATCGCCGGAGTGTCTTGCTTCTCCTCAGTGGTGTCAGAAGGAGGTGGACCTTGAGAAAGCTCGATAGTGAAATCAAAGCTTCCGCGAATACGGATGGTGGTCCCTTGATTCTGCTGAGCTGACTGGGCCACCACAGGGCTGCACACAATGCTGCAGAGCAGGATCGAAGCTACCGCGAGTACGTTCTTCATCACTCGTCTCCATTTCGAGGTGCTGGAAATTGGAACTTCGTTGGGGTTGCCTTGTCTCTCAGGCAAGCAAATCTAAAACGCTACACTCTACTCTCCTAGCGAGAGGAGCGTCTAAACTCAGCTCACTAAGAGAATGCAAATTCGTCTATTGAGGATGTCTCTAGGAAGGAACAACATTGAGGTGAAGGCGTTACCATATCGGCTCTGCGTAGATTCTCAACTACGTGAGCTAAGTAACCGTGATAATACGTTCTTCTCCCTCAGCCATGAGCATGAGTGCCTGCTAACGATTTTCATAGCGATTGTAGTCAAAAATCCCGCTGGCGACCCCGTCAAATTCTCTTGCGCTCGCATGAAGGCTATCGCTGATACTCCAGAACTTTGGGTTGTTCCTGCGTACGCCGAATTGCTTCACGAACTCCGCGTAGGATTCTTCATTACTCAAGGCATAGGCTGCGGCAACAAACTCATCGAGCTCCGAACGCTCAACGAGGAAGAACACGTTTGGGTGAGCGCCAATAAAACCATGAGCCACGGTAAGGGTATCTTTTGCCTTGTCTCGTTCGCTCTCTTCGCCAAACAAATGAGCGATGTTTTTGTGAGAGCTATTGTTAATCAGCGAAAAAACACCGACGTCGGGAATCTTGAGAAACGAGAGCTGTGGGAGAAGCGACACTCGCTCACCTTTTAGTTTCGCCAACTCTTGTAGCTTTTTCCGGACTGAGCGGTCTCTTACATTCTCCAGCTCGTATCGAGAGCTTAGCGAGTTGCTCAGTCGTTTCTGCAACTTTGAAAGTAGTTCTTGCTTTGGATTATCAGTTGAGAATTGAATATTCACCTGGCGACCTTCGGGCGTATACTCGCCGTAGACGAAGTCTTTGACGTGATCTTTTGCATCTTTGTACCATTGATCGCGAACGTTCTTTCTTGCTTCAGGTGGTAAGAGTCCAAGAAAGCGGGCCTCGCCCTCCATGCGGAGAAAATCCATATACAGTCTTGTGTGTAGCTGATGGCCCACATTTCCGTACACATCAAAGCCCGCAACGAGAAGATAATGAATCCGTTCAAGAAGGCTATAATCTATCAGCCAAACCGTTTTGGGTTGTTCACCAACAAGTCCTTTTACCACACTTGCGTTATCAAAATGTCGGAATACCGTTAGTGCCGCATTTTGATTTGCTCTATTGCCGTCCCAAATTAAATTAAGGTTCACCAAGTGTTTGGCGTAAAGCTCTCGGTCAATATACGCCGCACTTTTCTTGAGTCGGGCTTTTTCGTTTTCTGCGTACTTAATCCAATTCGCGAGCATAAAGGTATTACTACCCGCTTCAGCAGGAAGTATTAGCTGTGTTCCCTCCTCGCCTTTTCCTAGATCCGCATAGGCTTTCTCCAGAAACGCGAGATCGGGGTTGAGGAAAAATACCCAGAACTGATCTCGAATCACGTTTAATGCTATTTGCCCCCGGCATACGGGGCCTTTGATAAAATTCATTATTGAGAACTGAGCTTCATCAAGGAGGAATTTATAGCGTGCAACTGCTGGAAGCTGCCGGAATGTCAGAAAGGGGTTTGAAGCCTCTTCTAGTTTGTAGGAAGGCAGAGAGCTGACCTCGTAGTCGGAATCGAAAAACAGCTCCTCATAGCGG
>CAYGNZ010000246.1:3821-5606 GCA_964351345.1 uncultured Bdellovibrionales bacterium
TTTTGGCATTGAGCGCATAGGGCATGTGTCGCTTTAGTACAATTGAGGATCGAAGTGGGAGTAGGCGGTAGTACACACGCGCAACTGAAGGGTCGCCGTATGGACGCACGGAAGCAATACGCTCAACTGGTTCACCGGGAGGAGTTTTTGAGCGAACTAATTCAAAAAATATACGCTTTTTTTGAGAGCTAAAGTACAGGTGCGCCAGGTAGAGGTGCTCAAACAAATAGCGACTGACGAGTTGTTGCTTCAGCGAGTCTCTATTAAAAAATGTCTCCCAACGCGTTATTTGCGCCACGACGGATGGGGGTAAATCTATTTCGTCAGAGAATTTCGCACCCGTGGCGACCCAATTGTGTATCGCCTCGTACTCTTGCTCAGAAATTGCCGGGAGACCATAGGGCATGCCCCAGCGCGGATGTTCGGACTCAAACGCATCAAGCTCGTCGATCGTAGGACAAACTTGTTCACGGTCGAGAGAGAAATCAAATCCCTCGAGCGGCTTGTTTCTCGTGTCCAGGGGAAACTCTCGCTTCAGTCGCAAGAGGCGAGCGAGAACGCTACCCTCAATATTCGCCTCGCTTGAAAGTGTACGTTCGTTCAGCACCGGGTAAAAGCCCTTTGCTCGCCAATCGCTTGGGGTTTGGCCATCGATGAATAAACGAGTTGGGGAGTTGGCAATCAGCCGCGCACCGTCATACACCAGCTCAGCATTTGCTCCCCGCTCAAGACCCTCATAGGAAGTAAGTTTGAGTTGGCAAGGCGCATCATAACAGCCGTGGCAGACCGCGCAGCGAGCCTCGAATATGGGTTTTACCTGGGTATGGTAGAGATTGGCCTTCCTTTCCTCAGCACTGAGCGTGCGTGCCGCAATAGCTCTTCGACTAGGATTCTCCGGCCCCCAGAGTTGATCATACCTCGAGTGCAGGGTTATCGCACATCCCGCGACAAAAATGAGCAGTAGTAAGGAGAGCTTTCTCAGAGGCATACAATCAAACAGATCGGCAAGTTAGAATTTACGATGTAACTTCTTAGCAGGGAAGTCCGGCTCTTTATAGCATTATGGGTCGAATCTTCCCATAACTCCTCTGAAGCAATAGTAAAATTTCGGGCTACTACTCAGAATTTTAAGTCTTTGCACAATGTAGCGCAGCAACTAGGCTGCGGAAATATGGATTTTTGCCTCACATTCTTACTCGGGGGTCTCGCGTCGTTTATTGGGGCGATGGTGGGAGGTAGTGGATTGATCACCATTCCTGGATTAATTTTTCTTGGACTCCCTCCCCACGTCGCAATTGCTACGGATCAAGTCGGCCTTGTGGGTGAAAGCGTTTCAGGTTGGTTCGCCTTTCATCGAGCGAAGAAGCTTGATTATTCCATCGGCATTCCTCTCGCTCTTCTGACCTGTGTAGGTTCCGTCTTGGGTGCGAGCGTCCTAATCCAGCTCCCTACCGAATTAGTTGAGACGCTGCTTGGCGTGCTTGTGCTCACCATAGGTATTGCAATCGCAAAGAGTAAATCAATCGGGGTTGAAACAATCGAGCTTCCCTCAGCCGTTTGGGTTCTTGCTCTCGGCTATTTGCTTTTTTTGTTAGTGGGCTTCTGGGGTGGAATGTTTGGTGCAGGTTTTGGCCTTCTGAGTAGATATTTACTTCTCCTAGTATTCAAAAAAACATTCACCGAGACCGCCGCGGTGGGCAAGCTTGTTGGTTTGGCGGTAAGTGTTGCTGCCCTACCCGTATTCATCCACCAAAAACTTGTATACTCATCACATTATAAATTTCG
>CAYGNZ010000247.1:0-5604 GCA_964351345.1 uncultured Bdellovibrionales bacterium
TATTTCCGTGTCATCAGCATCAAATCGCCCGGGAGTGACAAGGAGGGTCGCTGCCAGGGCAGGAGCAATTATTGTCTGCAGGGAAAGTGCTGCGAAGACCAGGAAAAGGGCGTTTTTCATTAAGTTTTCTCCGATGAACTGACTTGCTGAGCTTTGTTTTTAGTCCCTATAATGCTATCCAAAGTCTCATCGACTTGCACCTTTTTTATCAAAAACCCGAAAAGCCTCTCTTCAAAGCTCAGAGAAGTTGTAAAAAGCAGAGTTTCTCAACAGAGACAGGTTCTCGAAATGAAGTGAGTTGTTGTCGGGGAAAATAATGGAAATATCATGATTCTCAACAAAAGAACTTTTTCAAAAACGATTTTCTGCTGCGCGAGCGCCTCAGCATTTCTCGTAGCGTTGCTTGCCGTAACCTCTACCCCTGTCACTGCCGAAGAATCACCTGCGCACAGCGAACGAGTGCGGCACTATCAACCAAAAGCTCCAGAGTCTGCGGCAGGAGCCGTTACGAGCTTTCAAGCAGCGTTGAAAGAGATTGAGCTGCTGCTTTCGTCTTCTGAGTTAGATATGGCTAAGTTGGAGAAGGTGCATCAAATTTCTTATTCGTTGGAGGCAGCAGCGGAGAAATTAATTGAACAAGATGAGACCTCCTCGGACTACAAAGCGTTAATGGATGCGGTATTGGAACTGCATCAAGCCTCAGAAGACCATAAGGCAGAATCCACGAAAGAATCCTTTAAAAAAACCGCAGCCTTGTTCGAAAAGATTAAATCCTAAAGATTTTCCTGTCGTTGTTTCTTCCTGCGCGTACCCTTTGAAGCTACGCGCAGGAAGCTTTGCTCTACGAGCGTTGCTTCTCAAGCGCGTCATGAACCACGCGCTCAATTTTTTTCACCGCACCGTTAAACGCATCTCGCAAAGTCTCCCCTTTGTGAGATACCCCTAGTGGTTGAAGTCCCTCCAAACGCGCCTCGATGGAACATTTTTTGTCGTCGGCACCACTCTTATTGCTATTCTCATCTCGCAGATAGACCTCAAGGCGGGTGATGTGCGAGCTAAATTTCTGCATCGAACGTTGGATTGATGACGTTAGCTCGGCACTAAATTCCTCCGAGTTCGAAATATGATTATCGCTATTGATTTGTACCTGCACCTAAGTTCCTCCGCAGCATAATGGATAAAACGAATAGTATAATTCCGCGTGACCAAAACGGCGTTAGTCTACGTTGCTCAAGTATATGACGAGACGACGGGCGAGTAAATTTAGTTTCTCTCACAATAAAAACTTACGTATTAGAAAATATTTTACGCAGGGATTTTCTTATCACCACAGGGTTGTCGCGTGTACTACGACCAAGCATGGAGGCATCGTTGAATCAAGGGGGTGTAGGCGAAGACAATGCGAAAGAATTTCTTCAGACGATTGATTAAGCCAAAGAAGCATACCTATACTTTTAAGAGCCGTAGAGTTCTTTGCGAAGTACGGGCGTGTAACACTCATCTCTGAGTTGTCTCGCTTCGTATGCACCTGGCGAGGCAACTTCGGACTCTGAGGTTCTATTTCTTCATTCCAAATTCTGCACTGCTTCAACGCGGGTTGTAGTGAGCACTGATGTGCTTACTATGGCCCGTGATGGCCTCGTTATTTTTCTTTTCTGGAACGGAGAAAACTATGGCTACTCTTACTATTGATCGGATTCTCAATGCCGCGTTGGGACAAGGAGCCTCAGACGTTCACCTTTCCGTGGGAGCGAAACCGATGTTGCGAGTGAATGGCACGTTTCGCGCCTTGGAAACGGTGGAGCTCAGCGCCGAGACTCTCACGAGTCTAATGCGGGGTTGTACCAGTGAGCATGACCAAGTGCGATTTAGCGAACATGGAATGATAGATTTTTCATTCAGCTACGCAATCAAGCGTAAACCCTCTGACGCTGCAGAGCCGAAGGAGGTGCGCGTTTCTGTTCGCGGGCATGCGGTCGCTGAATTCCGTGGTCCTGCGTTGATCCTTCGTTTGTTGAACCAGGATGTTCCAAGCACGGAAGAGATCGGGCTTCGACCGGAACTTGTGGAGCTCCTCTCGCGACCCTCTGGGCTGATTCTTGTCACGGGCGCGACTGGCTCTGGTAAGAGCACGACGCTGGCGTCACTGATGAATCATGTGTCGTTGAATCTGCGTCGAGCGATTTCAACAATCGAGCAGCCGATTGAGTATGAAATCGCTCGAGGTTCGGGAGGAAACGCATCCCCCGTGGTACAAATCGATGTGCCGAATCACGTCAAATCCTTTGCCACCGGATTGCGAGGTGTGTTGCGGCAAGATCCAGACGTGATCATGGTTGGTGAGCTGAGAGACTACGAAACGATGGAAGTAGCGCTCCATGCCGCAGAAACGGGTCATGTCGTACTCTCGACCCTGCATGCAAATACTGCTGCAGAGGCGTTCGGGCGGATGCTTGATGTGTTTCCTGGCGATAAGCAGCAGCAAGCGAGAACCGTTCTCGCCGCGGTTATCGTTGGCGTAGTCTCCCAACGCCTTTTGCCGACATGTGATAAGCCGGGGCGGGCGCTCTGTTATGAGTTGCTGCTTCGTCACTCCTCACTGCCGAATTTGATTCGTGAAGGTAAGCTCTCGCGGATCAATGATCTAGTGCAAACTCAATCAGCGGTCGGGATGCAATCCTTTGATGCGCACCTGGTTGAGCTCGTGGCGGCAGGAAGAGTGGATCGAAAGGTTGCGCTGAATGTTGCGCGAGTCCCTGAGAACGTTGCTCGGGGAATTAGTGGCATTTCCGTTGCAACCTAAAGAGGCAGGCGTGAGTTCAGGGATGAACTCACGCTTTTCATTTTTTTTGTCCGGAGTTGCTCTATTTCTTAGTACAAAAGAAGCGACTTTTAATTCAACGGTAGTTCATTGCGATGCAGTGTCGTGTTAATTTTCTTAGCCGTACCGAGTAAGTGTTTGAGGTGTCTGTGCTCTGTCGATACCTTTTTCCAACTTACTCCATTGCCGTTCCGCGTAGTGGGCGCTAGAATTTCTGTGGAAGTTTTCAATACAGGAAACGAATAGGAGAAAAGCAATGATTGATCGCAGAGCATTCCTCAGACTCAGCGGAATAGGTGCTGCCGCTGCAATGTTTGGCAAAGTCTTCCATCTCACCCCGGCTTTTGCTGCAGAGGAAGTGGTGTCCTTGGATGATCCGACCGCGAAGGCTCTTGGCTACCAGCATGATGCGAGTAAAGTAGATACGGCAAAATTCCCGAACCGGGCATCCGCTGAGGGCAAATCTCACTTTTGTTCAAACTGTAGTTTTGCGCAGGGTCAGGCGAAAGAAGTAGCAGGTCAAGAGGGAAAGTGGGTTGGCTGTCAGCTTTTCCCAGGGAAGCTCGTAAATGAACAGGGTTGGTGTAATACTTGGATGCCGAAGGCATCCTAATCAACACCAGGAGGTATTGGAAAGGCTGCAATGACTCGGAACGAACCGGAGGATTGCAGCTTTTCTGTGATGTCTTTCTCGCACTGTCTAGCGACCTGGCGTTTCCAAACAGACAGTCTCAAGAGTTGCTGCTGCAAACCTTTTATCGGCAAGCTCAGCAGTTCGCACTGCATAGTCTCTGACCAAGCTCAGACCCTCGTCTAAATCCACATCGGCGAGCTGTCCCGCGATGAGGGAAATGTGATCGGCGAGCTCTTGTGCGCTTTGATGCCGTTTTTTCGCGTCAATCGCGACTGCCGTTGCAACGAGCTCGGCGACCGTATCAGGAATACATGGCACAAGTGACTGTGGGTCAACGGTTGCGCCAGAACCATGCGCCTGCAGGATCTCAGGGAGGGTATAGCCAAAAGGCGCTTTCCCGGTAAGCATGAAATGAAGCACTGCACCGAGAGAAAAAATATCCGCCCGAACGTCAGGAGTCTCTCCTCGCATTTGCTCAGGACTCATGTATTCCGGTGTGCCCGAGATACTTGTCGTAGGTGCGCTCTTGAATGGAGCGGCAAGCCCGAAATCGCTCAAGCCGATATAGCCGTTCATTCGTAGCAAAATGTTTGATGGCTTCACATCTCGGTGAGCAAGGCCGTGGGCGCTTGTTGCGCTCAGTGCATTTGCGCTCTCCAGGGCAAGTTTCAATGCGACGTTGAGCGTGAGCGGACCGGAATCTTTTACCCAATCGTAGATCGATCCACTAGGGAGATATTCCATCAGCAAGTATGGCAAGCCATCGATTTCATCAGCATGGTGGGCCTGAACGATCCACTGATAGTACTGATTGAAATTTGCGAGAGAGCGAATTTCTCGAAAAAATCTCTCACGAGGTGCCGCGGAAGCGGCCAGCTCTGGTTTGAGCACCTTGAGCGCTTGTTTCAGTCCGAGATAGGGATTTCGCACTAGGTAGACCACGCCCATGCCACCGGCGCCGAGTCGATGAAGCACGTCGAAGTTACCGAATTTTTGTCCAACAACTGGTAGCTGCAATGTATTCAAAACCTTCTCCTTTCAACCTTGTGAGTCATTGCGTTTCGCCTACTCTGCGAGAAGAGAGTAGGAGAAACGAAGAACTTTGACCCCTAACGGCCTAAGAAAGAGCAGAAACCTCGTAAATATATCAAGAACTGGAGGCGGAGCAAGGAATGCAAAAATATTGTGAGAATGCAGCTACTTGAGCAAGTTATCGAATAGAAAGCTATAGTCGAGCACTTGTTTTACCCGACCAACTTGGCCATCACGTAACTTTACCTTGATACCGTGGGGATGCGTGGGAGAATTGGTGAGAATTCGCTCAACTACACCTCGAGTGAGCGTGCCGCAGCGCTGATGCCGTTTCAGTACGATCAACACTTCTTTGCCAACGGTAATATTAGCTCTCTTCTGTCCATCCATGTTCAGCAGTAAAGCAGAGTTAGGGATTGTCGAAAAACGCTAGTTTTTTGGCAAGCCCGGCAGGCGTAGCCTCCCCGAGCGCCGAACAAGCTGCGCTCGCCGGTCCCGCCAAAAAACTTCGTTTTTCGACGGGCCCGTTTAGGAGCGTGCGTGAATGATGAGGAAGACCCAGAAGCCATAAATAAACCTTCACGTTCTAAACCTTTAAAAAAAGCGATGAGGCGGAGAATTTGCTTCTCCACCCCATCGCGTCTCAATCTCACTTGACCGCTAAGCAGTATGTGCTCGACCGCAGAGCAGGCGATAGAAGAGGAAAAATGGACCGGTAATCAAAGTTAAGAACCAACCACCAGTCATTATAGCCGCAGGGGCCTCAACTTCAGCCATCGTAAGCAACTCAATCCCGAATTGTGCCGGCACGAGCACAATCGACAGTAAAGCGAAAACGAACGTCGATAGGCCTGAAATCGCCCACGAAGAGTCGGAGGTCGGTCGTTCTGCGTAGCCCTCGGCGGCTAGAACCAAATCGCGCGCAATGTCGTGGGCAACGTTTTGCATTTCGAATCCGTCGGCCGTCTGAGTAATTCTCACACCATGGCGACTCTGCAAAGCGTCGATATACATGGTTGTCGTTACCTCAGCAGGACAGATCATTTGGTTTGGCATCCGCGAGCATCCCGGCGGAACACTCGTGTCGATTTGCTTGAGGTTGAGCGTTGCTCCACGT
>CAYGNZ010000248.1:0-893 GCA_964351345.1 uncultured Bdellovibrionales bacterium
GTTTTAGTCCACCAAAGCAAAGATGACAGGCTACGAACGGAAACTACTCGGATGGTAGACACCGACGCGACCGACTGTGAGACAGACAGCCCTAAGGAGCTGATAGAGCTTGATGAGTGGCTCTCGGAGCGGTTAGAGGTTTGCCGGCTAAAGTCGCAAGGAAAAAGCCGCAAGAGCTACCAGATCGAAATGTGTGTGCTGGGAGATGTCAGAAAGAGAGTTCGGGGCATGATTACCAGGGTGGTGCTCGAAAGCCTCGGGAATAGCCGTTCGCAAGACAAGGAATAGCAATGTCGCAAGCTTTAGATTCGTTTGGCTGCCTCAAGAACACTATCAAGGTGTCTGCGGGACACTATGTCGATCTGGTCAACCCTGATCCTGCATCGATCGAGGTTGGGAGCATTGCGGCCGCGCTGTCCAAGGTGTGCCGGTTCGGCGGTCACTGCCCGAAGTTCTACAGCGTTGCGGAGCATTGTATTCACGCCACAACCTTGGCATGCTCAGAAGGTTTTGCAGGCGATGCGCTGTGTGCCGTTTTTCTCCACGATGCAGCTGAAGCGTACATCGGAGACATGGTCAAACCACTGAAGGTGACCATACCCCATTACGGCGAAGCCGAAAGGCGAATCGAGATTGCTATTGAGCGCTCGTTCGGTGTCAACTTCGATCGTTGGGAGGGAGTGATAAAGCGTTTTGACCGTGCGATGTTGAAGGCCGAGAAGGTGACGCCACCCGGCTCCATCGCGCCCGCGTAATGCTTGTACAGCGTCGGCACGGGAAGCCCCAGTTCCCCGAGCGCATCGCGCAGGCGCTTGAAATCGGCGTCGTGGTTATCGCCGCCAAACAGTTCCTCGCAGTAGCGGTACATCGCGGTGGACATCACGAAGGGTTTC
>CAYGNZ010000248.1:903-5564 GCA_964351345.1 uncultured Bdellovibrionales bacterium
GGTGACGATGTGGCCAGATGATACTGAGCAGTGGGCCGGATTTAGCGAGATCGAAGATCGGCACGTTAGGCTTCAGTTTTGGGAACCGGCCGAAGCCGAGCTGCAGTTTCTTGCGATGGCGAGAACGCTGCAACTGATGCAGTAGTCCCAGGCGATGCGAGAACCACCTTTGGAATTGGATACTGGCCCGAGCTAGGATGGGCGAACGGAATGGCAAAACGAAAGACTGAACGGTACTGGTATCACTGCACCACCGATGACCACGGTGAGCGATATAGCTTTGCGCGCATAACGCCGAAGACTCTTGGGACCGATGAACCACGGACGCCTCGCGTGTGTGTGGCTCCAAGCGTTATCCAGTGCTTCATTGCGACCCTGTATGCCCCAGAAAAGCCAGTCTTCATCTACCGGACAACGCGGCCACGCAAAGCCTACGACGCCTCTCGCGACGTCTGGGACGCGATCATTACCGGTGAGCATTGGATATGGCCTCCCGTGCCGTTCGAGCGTGTAGGAACGGTTGAAGCCACGCTAGCGAAGCGTATTCAAGAGCCAACGCGTTTCTATCACAAGATGACCGGCAAGAATGCAAGCCTGAAAATCAGGGCGTGCCAACTTATCCGCGCTACTAAGTTCCTAGGTGAGTATTGGCCAAACCGCTTCTGCTCGCGTTTCAGTGCAGACGCGCAAATCATCCAGCGCTACGCTGACGTACTTGATCCCTTCACCGTCGATGGATTGGATTACGATAACGATTCACTGTCACCCCAGCTCTTGGAGTCATGACCAGGAGTGCCGAGGTCTACCGGCAGGGGTGGCATTTTTGATGTAGGCACAGTTGGACAAAAGGAAAGTGGCATGAAGAAAGCACGACCAACCGAGTACCGAGGGGTTCGCTACCGCTCAAAATCGGAAGCAATGTTCGCGAGGTACTTGGATCTTCTGATCGAGCGAAACTATACGCGTACCACAGTTAGCTCATCACCATGGAATCACCCTAGCGCAACGGGCTTGTCAGGTGGATTCATATATGAACCGCGGTGGCAAAGTGATGATGGATGGACGCCAGATTTCATCAAGTGGGACGTCGGAATCGGGCGAGTGCCGGACGGTGGCGCAACACCCTATTTCGAGATCCCGATATTGCAATATGACCTCATCGAGTACAAACCGAATCGCCCGACCGACACCTATGTCGAGGAGTTTGCTCGCAGATGTCACGACTGCATTGAGAAGCTCTATCCTGGACCAGATGAGTACTTCACCTATCGTTGCACGTATTCGATCTACTTCGGTAGCGTCTACACCGACGAACGCGGCAGATTCGATCTAATTCCACTCATCGGCTCTGGCGATATTCCAAACGCAGTGAGGATCGATGAGGATTGGTTGGCCGACTTTGAAGAAGAGGTAAGAGACACGCGCTTTGACCTTAAGGAGTCGGACGGATGACAAGGAGAAAACCGCTATCCAGAAAAGTCAGGTTTGAGGTCTTCAAGCGGGATCTGTTTACATGCCAATATTGCGGTCGCAAGTCCCCTGACGTTGTGCTTAACGTTGATCACATCGAGCCGGTTTCCAAGGGTGGCACAAACGAATTGCTCAACCTTGTTACGTCATGCTTTGACTGTAACCAGGGTAAAAAGGCTCGTCGCATCGGAGATTCAACGGAGCTTGAGGTTCAGCGTAAACAGCTGGAGCTAATCCAGGAACGGCGCAATCAGCTGAAGATGCTGAAAGAGTGGCGTGACGAGTGTAATACGCTCGAAATGGAAATGCTCACTCTGGTCAAAGAAGCGGTGGAGCTCGAATTCAACCGCTCTCTAAATGAGATTGGTGAACGGAAATTCACGAAGTACATCAAGAAGTTTGGGCTACAAGAGGTTCTTGAATGCATACGCATAGCAAGTGAGTCATACGATGAAGTTGAGACCGGCCTAGGAATGGTACCTGGTATTGCAGTCAATCGCGAACGCGAACGCAAGCGGCCAGGTTCAGGGCGCGCGGCGTACGTACTTGGCATACTTCGCAATCGACACGACCACATTAACGAGGCGCGATTCTGGGCCGCGATAAACGAGGCTATCGATAAGAACGTCGACATAGCCAGCGTTGAGGAGATCGCTAAGAACAGTGATTCCTTTAACGCGTTTATGGTCTCGATTGACTGCTACAACGCGGAGCGAAATGATGCCGAGGATTAGGACGATCAAGCCCGAATTCTGTACTTCAGAGCAAATCGCCGAATGCTCGACTACTGTTCGTGACAATGTGGTGCTTCTGCGACGATGCGGGACGACACCCCGCGAGCGTTCGCCGATTGAAGATGGAATGCTTCCCTGGTGACCCGTTCACGACCGAAGACATGACCGCCTACGTGAACGAGCTTCACGCCGCGGGACTGCTGGTCGAGTTCGAGTATGAGGGCGAGCGTTTTTGGCAGGTAACTGGCTGGCATCATCAGAAAATCGACCGCCCAAACGCCAGGTATGGCCCAATTGTCGAGGAAAAGCGAGGTAATTCGCAGGTCTATTTAGGCGGCGACATTACCCCCTATCTGGTCAGATTCGGCGAGCCCTCGACGAATGCTCGGCGAGCGCTCGCCGAGCATTCACCCCAGGAAGGGAAGGGAAGGGAGGGGAAGGGAAAGGAAGGAAGGGAGTCTAGTGGCCTCGACGACAAGTCGACGAGGCCAACCGACCGACCTGTTTCGAGCGTTCGGAAGAATCCCCCCAGTGCGGAGGAAGTGCGTGCGTACATGGCTCAACAGGGCTATCCCGATGAAGCCTTAGCGTTCATCGACCACTATCAGGCCAACGGGTGGGTCCAGGGCCGTGGCAAGCCGATTACGGATTGGCAAGCCGCGGTGCGTAACTGGCAGCGGAATGACTTCGGCAACCGGGCCAAGGGGCCAGTCGGGCGACTCAAGACCGACGATACGGCCAAGGTGAACAATCGCCGTGCAATCCTGCTAAAGGATTTCACCGCCAAGCTTCGCAAGGCGGGTAAGTCTGATGAAGAAATTAGCCAAGCCAGAGCCGAATTCATCGAACGAATGGAACAGCAAACCAAGGAGCCTGCATGAACACCAGGAAGCCCCGAGAGACCGATAGCGAGATGGTCAAGGCTCTGCGAGAACTGCAGCCGTACGAGCAGCAAGTTCGCGAAGGAAAGCTATCTCGCCAGGAGTACGATGCGATCAAAGACAAGGTTATCGCTAAGCACCTCACGCCGCAGAAGGAGGAATGGGTCGCATGAGAGCAGGATCTAGATTCGCTGGGTTGTCACGCGGCAGAATCGCCAAGCGTGGCGAGCGGAATAAAACCGAGTCTCGTTACGAGGAAGTGCTGCTGACAACGCCAGGCGTAGTTCAGGTTTGGTTCGAGCCGTTCACGTTGCGATTGAGCCATCCGCCTGCCGGGCAGCCTGCCAAGTACACGCCAGACTTCCTCGTGCTGATGGAGGATGGCACCACGTACATCGACGACTGCAAGGGCGCTGGGCTCGACGACAACGCGTCAATCGTTCGCCTGAAGTGTGCCGCTGAACAGTTCCCGCTCTGGGTGTTTCGAGTTGCAAAGGAACGACGCAAACGAGACGGCGGTGGATTTGCAGTACGTGAAGTTTGATGAAGCAATGCCGGGGGTGCAGCACATCTGTTAAACCAAGCGGGTTTGAGTCCCGAGGCCCCCGACCTTTACGTTAAACCCGGAAGGATAGGGTAAGTGCCCAAAAAAGGCGCAAGAGAAGAATCCAGGAAACTCCGCAGAGTGCCTGACCAACTAAAGGATTTCGATACCGCAAACTGGGATCGTTGCTGTCGGCGCATGCAGTTAGAGATCGCCGCTGGATCGGTCGATCGAGCGTTTGAGCTGCTGCAAGTTTTCGTCGCCAATTCGAAGCCGGAAGCGCTCACGCTCGACTCGCCCATCTGGATGCTGGACGCTCTGCCGCATCGAACACTCGCGATGCTGGAGGAGGAGGGCTACACCACGATCCGCTCTCTGGCTTGCGCCCGACCGGAAGAACTGCTCGAAATCAAGTGGCTCAATCGGCTGACTCTGAACTCGATCAGGGACGCAGTCCGCGATGCCCTCCAGCAGGCTTCCCGGGCGAATCTCCGCGACCGCTACTGACCTCTGGCGGAAAGTCGCTATTGGCACGCTTTCGGCAATGTGAATCCTTATCAGCGTTGAACCATCCATCCGCTGAGGCAGGAGAGAAACTTATGCCGAACAAATGCTGCGAATTCGAACCCAAAATCCAGGTCGATTGTGCTCTTGAGCTGTTCGCGATCGTCCGCTCTGGCGATCTGCTGGAACGTCGAGGGGACGCTCTCGAACATGCCGGTTGTGCCCTGGGTAGCCTCGGTGCCTACATAAATCAAAGCTCGGCGCCAGAGCCTTTCGGGGCACCCGCTGAGTACTCGCTACCGACCGACCTGGACTCCTGCTGCAACGAGCTGGAATCCCATCTGACTGCCGACGTCGAGGGCTACGGAGCCAATCCGTTGGTCATCGCCCTGCTGACTCAGCTGGCCAAGCTGGTTCTGGCTCGGCTTCTGGAAAAGTACCAGAACTAGCCACCGTGCATGGTGCAAAGGAGCAGCTTGCGTTCCGTCCCAACGCTCCCTGCTCCCGAGCACTTTTTCTGAGGGTCTG
>CAYGNZ010000249.1:0-2617 GCA_964351345.1 uncultured Bdellovibrionales bacterium
ATCTGCGCTTGCCTACACTTAAAATGACACGGGAATATATCGACCAATATTGCTCAAGGCATTCACTCATCGTTCGAGGAACCAAGGCTCTCTTCACCGAGGAATCAGATATCGCAGCCTCTAATTGCGTTCGGATAGAGTCGAGGGAACTTGAATCACAGTAATAGAGTAGATTAGTCTGCGCCTCGTAGCGTCGAAGCGCTTCGAGGCGAGGGCTGACCACTGCGGTGCCGACTGAGGCCGCTTCAATTGCAGGTAAGCCAAATCCTTCGGCCAAACTAGGCACCAGCACCACCGTGGCAGCGGCAAGGGCCAGCGGAAACTCATCTCTCGGTAGCCATTCCAGTACGCTCACTTGGGTTTTCAGTTCCGGACCGAGAAGCTTGTAAAGTAACTTTCGTTCGGCCTTACCCGAGGCAAGTGCGACGAGGGGCAAGGTTTCTCCCTGCTCCGCGAGTTGTTTGAAGGCTAAGGTCGCACGGGTAAAATTCTTTCTCGGATTTCTCGAGGCAAAAACCAGGACAAAACGAGAGGGGAGCCCCCTTTCCTCTCGCCAGCGTTGAATTGCCGCGTCTCTGCTTGCAGCGCTCTCTGCGAGAAACGACGAAAAACTCTGATCAATACCAAGTTCTACCGTCTCTGTTTTCACTGGAGAGCGAGGGAAACGTTGTTGTACTTCTGCTTGAACCTCGGCAGTATCACAACAAATCGCCGCTGCTTTTTTAAATTGTCGTCGAAAGAGCGCTTGGTAGTACCGTCGAAAGATCCTAGCTCGCAGCGAGCTTCCTCTACCCTCATCCTCAGGTGGCCAGGCTTGAAACAAATCGTGAACGGTAATTACCTGAGGCTTTGGGCTAAAAAAAAGACCAAGATTGCTCATCATATGCACAAGCTCAACCTTGTCGATTAACAAATAGAGAGGCAAGGCAAGTTGGTCGAGCAGGCTGCGAAACCGATGTTGGGAATCGCCGCCAAATTTTCGAATCAGCACTCGATACTGTGCGCCGTTGGCAAGTGTGCGCAAATACCAATTTGCTCCCAGAGGAATGCCCGCAGTTGAGTTCGTACTCAACACTGGAGAGAGTTCGAGCGCGCTGATGATTTCAGAATTTATTACCGTTTCGTCTCCATACAACACCACCTCCGCGTTGCGTTTCGCCGCACTCTCGAGCGCAAGTACTAAGGCACGAACATAGGCGCGGCAAAACACACCGATGCCGCCCCCAGTTCCATTATGTCGCCCGAGATATATCCCTACTCGCATCCGATTAAATCCATATATGAGTGGTGGGGAATTATGCTGCCCAACTCTCTGCGTAGTATCTGCATCGGGAAGGTAGCACCATGCGTTAATTCGCTAAAGGTGAAGCGGTATTTAGTTTCTCCCGCGTGAGAACTAAAGATCCCCTCTTACGTACTGCCAATTCCTATGGCAGACTGGGAGCACTATGATCATTGGTTGTCCTGCTTGTCATACAAAATTCTCAGTTGATGCTCAGCAACTTGCCGAAGTTGAGAATCCGCGTTTTCACTGCTCACGATGCGGTCACGTGTTCGATCTTCGTGACGCCGAGCAGACGCCTGAGAGCGGAGATTCTGATACGAATACGCCAGAGGATGAGCAAACGCCCCTCGCAGAGGACGTCCAAGACGCCCAAGATATAGAGACTCCATCTCAGTCCCAATCACACCCCGACTCAGAAGAAGTAGATTCTTCGAGTATCGAGCAATATTTCTCCGATGATAAAGACGCCGAACAACTCTCTCTCATTCCCGAGCGGGATAAGGCGGAGGAGTTGCGCCGGGTCAGTATCACCCAGTCATCGGAGACAGAGTCAGATGATGATTTTGAAGTCGACTCAGTAATTGAGGAAGTCGCACCCGTTGACTGGCCAGGCTCACACGAGGAACAACTGATCGATGTAGAATCAAGCAGCAGCCAATTTGCTGGCTCCGCTGAAGATTACTACGCAGATACCGAAATTCTTGACGCAGAGGAAATCGGAGAAGTCGTCGTCGATCCACTCTCAGGTGTGAAAGTCGATTGGGAGAGCAATAAAAACGAAGCGGACGTGTATTCAGTTGATCCCCCAGAAGATCTCTCCGCAGTAGAGATACCCGAGCACGGGGCCTGGTCTACTGGTGAGAGCGATACGTTCCAGTCCTCAGTTGAGGATATCGACGAACTGCCGGCGGGCGTTGAGGTCTCAGAGGAGAGCGAAGAAGAAGAGGAGTATTTCGAGGCCGCGCCTGCCCCAGATGCAATTAGTCCGGTCACGATAGAAAGTAAGGACGAAGCGACCGCGGAGAAACCCTTCTCCTCTCGCGGGACCATGCGAACGTGGATCGACCCAGTGGTTCCCTCGCAGTCTAAAAAATCCACAGAGAAAGACTCCTCACAGCCTCCCGCGCAAGAAACCGATCTCAAGAATCTCTTTGGCGTTGATTGGCAAGAAGCAGCAATTGGCGATGAGGTAGAGGAATCTGCCGAAGAACACGACTCCCCTGCTTGGGATTCTGAGGATGCTGCCGCTCCGGTGCGACGCAATACTTTGTTTGAAGGAGTTGAGGATACCGAAATCGGCTCAGCCGATGCCTCGAAATCAGAATGGAGTTC
>CAYGNZ010000249.1:2717-5563 GCA_964351345.1 uncultured Bdellovibrionales bacterium
GAGACCTTTCGTGATGTTCGACTTGAGGCAAAGGTCTACGACGAACAGAATCGTGCCTTGTCCGAGATTCGCATCGGCTTTCACAATGGTTTAGTCAATGCCCGGCTTGCCGCGCTAAAAGAAGAAGCAATTGAAGCACTTCAAAGTAAGCAAGGAATGGGAGATGCCTTGGTGAAACCAAATGTGAAAGCACCCTTCCGTATCGTGATCACCGGTTTGACCGGTTCCGAGGAATGGTTCAGCGCGAGAGTCCTGTCTGTGGAAACTGAATCTGCCTAGGCAGTGAGCCCCAGCCGTGTGTTCGCTAAAGCGAACTGGCTAGGTCGTGAGGCCTTTAGTTCTTCTCTTCCGCCTCAGCCTTGCTCTTGGCTTCATCGACTGAATCTGGGGAGACGTCAATACTCTTACCGTCCCGATACGATTTCTTGAAGTTTTTGATTCCCTCGCCCAGGCCCGTACCTACCTCAGGAAGCTTTCCTACGCCGAATAAAAGGATAACTATTACGAGAATAATAATTAACTCTGTGGGTCCCAATCCAAACACAAAATCTCTCCTTGTCCCGCAGTGACTCTGCGTCTCAGTAAAATCATTAGGTATCATGCGATACCCGCTTCGTCATACTACAAATTATGAAATTTCTCAGTAAGCTTTTTCTGCTACATCCTCTGCCTGAGATGCTAAACACGTAAAACAACTTGCACTATTTTACCGTATAATTCACGTGCGTCCTCACACTCGATGATGCAAAGATGCGATGTGCCTACTATAATTTGCTACTGAGGCCAGAAGAAACACGAGCGTATGAATTGAGAGTCATTCCGGATCCCCATTGTCGAGCGTAAGCAGCATTTCTACTTTTGATTCAGACGGCGACTCAGAGAAGCTACGCCGCATGGCGCAAGCCGTTGGAATCTCGCTTTTATTCCACCTCTTGCTGCTTTTCATTGCATTTCTTAGCCCAAAGACTCAAACCTCAGCACCGATTGAGGTCAGCTTCCTCCCGCCAGAGGTAGCCCAGCAAAAACCAGCAGAACAAATTGTCTCACCAAGCGAAGCACTGCCTGAAACACCGAAAGTAGAGACTAATTTACGTTCTGATAAGGATTCTGCGACCGAGAAGGAACAGATTAAGCGAGGTTTGCCGAGTAGCGCGCAAGCCCCTGCCAAGCAGCAACAGCCCTCAGAATTACAGAAACCTTCAAAGCCGAGCGAATCAAAAAAACAAGCTCCGCCTGCGGGCAAACCGGAGCAAGCTCCCGAATCTGCTCAAAAGACTGAACGCAGCTCAAGCGCACCGACGCTACGCCTCGGCGCGGGCACCTTGCTTGAAAAACTCGAGACCGAGAAGAAACAAGATACGCTTGACTCGGCGGAGCGTCTCCAAGCGCTTGCTCGCGGCAACAGTCCCGAGAAACAATCCCAACTTAGTGATACGAGCAGAGAGCTACAGTTACGCGATTATCAACCGTTTCGTCCAAGCTCCGTTGATTCTTTATTTAATGCACGTAATGGCAACGCTGACTATCTGCCTACCGTGCAAGATGGCGAAGTCACCCTGCTTAATGCCAAGGCGGATAGACACGCAATTTTTGTCCGGCGCGTTGCCCTACAAGTATTTGGTGCGCTGCGCAAACAGAGTTGGAGCGAAGTGAGCTATTCACGGCTGCAACAAGCCTCCAACTACGTCACGGTCTATGCCACCATGTCGCGCCAAGGCACCCTACTCTCGGTAACGATGCGCGATGGGTCCGGAAGTAGCATTTTTGACAAAGTGGTCGTATCGGCCGTGCGCAAGGGAACCTGGGATCAAAACCCGCCTGCGGGGGCCTTAGCCGATGATGGCACGATTCGATTTGTGTTTAAGTCAAAGACCTGGGCTCGACGAGTGGGAGATGCCCGACGTGAGCAACGCTGGTTACTACTCTCCACAGGGCTACTCTAAGAGGCGTGAAATGATTTTAGAATTTTCTGTATTCATATGTGGCGCAGCCGTGATGGCGCTTGAGCTGAGTGGCGCACGGGTACTTGCTCCGTATCTCGGCACCTCAAGTTTTGTCTGGACGAGTCTGATCGGCATTGTGCTGGCAGCACTTAGTGTTGGCTACAGTCTCGGTGGAGCATTAATTGATAAACATCCCACTACCGCTTTTTATTCTCGCTTGATCCTCATCTCTGGATTACTTACCGCTGCCGTCACTTTACTCCAGTATCCAGTTTTAATTGGCGTAACCGGGGATATCTCTGATCTCCGTCTGGCGGCAGTGCTTGCCTCGATACTGTTGTTTGCCGCACCGAGTGTTGCCCTCGGCACCATTCTACCCTCTGCCGTACGGCTTCGATTAGATGATGTAGAGCATTCGGGACGACGTGTTGGACGACTCTATGCAATTTCAACCCTCGGTAGCATTGTGGGCACCTTCGGCGCGGGATTCTTTTTACTGGCAGTGATTGGCACCAACATGATGTTTTTCTTAATTGGTTTTCTCCTCGTACTTACCTCACTCCTGGTTGATTTCCGAGCTTTCTTTCTCACCAAAACGCTTAGCGCCGTGACCTTGATTTTCGCTGCCTATCTTATGCACGATATCCGCTCAGAGCTTGCAGAAAAGGGAGTGATGGATTTCGATACGGCGTATCAGCGTGTGATGATACTTGAAGGGGAATCCGAGCCACATCAACGCCTCACTCGGTATCTCGTGACCGACCCTTTGGGTTCACAAAGTGCGATGTACCCGGATGCGCCGATGGAACTGGTGGGCAGCTACAGTCGCTTCTATCGGCTCTTGCGGTACTATCAGCCTGAGGCAAGCGAGGTGCTGCTCCTTGGTTGCGGAGCATTCAGTTT
>CAYGNZ010000250.1:0-5561 GCA_964351345.1 uncultured Bdellovibrionales bacterium
CATTTGCAAAGACAGAGGCTTTACTCGGCGGCTATGATGAAGCGATCTTTCTTGATCGTAACGGTCATGTGGTTGAGGGAAGCGCTGAGAACATCTTTGTGGTCATTGATGACGTTTTAATCACTCCTCCTCCCTCAGATGACATCCTCGAAGGTATTACTCGTCGGTCGGTGCTCGAGATTGCTCAAAAGAAAGGCATCAAAGTAGCAGAGCGTTCCATTGACCGGACCGAGTTATACCGGGCTGACGAAGTATTCCTTACCGGAACAGGTGCGAAGGTTTCTCCTGTGGTTGAGATTGATAACTACAGTGTAGGGGACGGCAAAGTCGGACCGATTTCGAAGGCGATTCAGGACACCTATTTTGCTGCGGTGAGAGGGGAGCTGGAGGAATACTCTGAGTGGGTTTGTAGTGTGTACGACGGGGAGTAGTAGAGGTAGTCTCGCCCTGATGGTCAGTTCCATCGCTTAGAATCTTGTTTCCCAATACCGTCAACGAGCAAGTTGCCATATCGAGAGAATCGGACGGGGCCAAACTGTGTTACCGACGCAGTCTGAGTGCGCTGCTCCATCGCAAATTTCCTTAAATCTTTCAGCCACTTACCAAAAACCGCCTCTAATTAAAGTTTTTCACTAAAACCGTCGACTCTGTAGAGCGAGGAGTGAGGACTGTCCTAACGCAGTTCCCACATGACAATGAGGTTACTTTCTTAGGAAAAGGAAGGACCCAATAGGCAAAGGCTGCAGGGATGAGTGTCCTGAAAGTATTTACAGATGCTGCGACCGGCGTATTTTCGCCACAAACGGTTGCGCCTGCCCCCGCGACTCCTCGCGTTCAAAACGATCCTCGCCCGCCAGTAAAGAAGAACGAAGATGCCGCGACGATTAGTCTCTCGTCGGCGGCTCGAGAATTTGCAGCGACTGCAAAAGACGCTCCGATAAAATCTGAAAATGCGCCCGCAATAAGCTCTTCAGAAATCACCGCTCAGAATGAAGTAGAGTCCTCAACAAACCTAGAACAAGTAGCTGCTCAAGAGGAGCAATCTGGTGCCGAGCAAAATTCGGGGGAATCGTCCACTGAGCAGGAGCAGAGCGGACAGTTTACGGCAGAAGAAGAGCGAACAATTCGAGAGCTTCAGGCGCGAGATCGTGAAGTGCGAGCGCATGAGCAAGCGCATCTGAATTCCTTGGGGCAGTATCGTAGCGGTGGCGCAAGCTATACCTACACTACCGGACCTGATGGGAAACAATATGCTACTTCGGGTGAAGTTCCGGTAAATATTTCTCCAGAGAGCACACCCGAACAAACGATAACCAAAGCACAAACTGTTCGTAGGGCAGCACTTGCGCCGGCAGAACCTTCGGGAGCGGATCGAGCGGCAGCGGCGAGCGCTTCTCAGCTCGAAGCGCAAGCAAGAGCCGAGTTAAACGCAGAGCGAAGCGAATCTGAGCCGAAGGTGGAGAGCGCTGAGCCGAGCGAGACGGAGCCAAACACGGAGCCAAACACTGAGCCAAGGACTACTGCCCCGGATCAAAGCGATGCTGAATTCTACAGCGGGCGTTTAGTGGGCGCGAGTCAACAAGCATTCCAAAGTTCGATTCGTTACAGCTCAGCTTCCTCAGACCGTGGCTCATTACTTGACCTTCAAGCCTAATCTAGTCTTTGCGAATAGTATCGACGTATCCCCAAAACGTCGTATCGCTGTGTTGCAACATGGTGATAGCGAGAATTTCTAGTTTGATGAGCGAGATAGAAGTGGGATAAATTGTGGTTGAACTAAATCTGGAAGGTATTGCACTTGAGCGAACAAAAGCCCGACATTTTGGATAAAGCTGCGGCCTTAGAACGTATGGGTGGAGATGAAGATATTTATCAAGCGGTGCTCGAAGTGTTTCTTGCCGATGTGCCTCGGCAGCTCGCTACGATTGCGTACTTAGAGACGGTCAACGAAGAAGTTGAGCTTAATCGAGAAGAAATTCGTCGCTCGGCTCATTCTCTAAAGTCAGCAGCTGCGAACATCGGTGGGGATTCCATGAGCCAAAGTGCTGCTAGTTTTGAGCGTGTGGCTGGAGAGGCAACACCAGAGGAGCTGAGAAATCATTTCCGTCAGCTGACGAGTGAATTCGATCAGCTCAAGCTCGCCCTTTTGCCAGACCAGTAGTTTGATAGTGGTGAGGAAAACACTATTTCATTGCAGTCGAAAAAGCCGAGATTGAAGGCAGACAGTTTTTCGATTAACATAAGTGTTTCAAGTTCCCAGATATACACGAAGGATTTACGGCGAAATTGGTGCAAGTAATTATGAGTAGCAAAGACGATACAGACGCAAGCGAGATTGATGCACTCTACCCAGAGGGAACTCGAGAACGTGAAGTCCTAGAATACTCCCGTTCAACCCACGCAAAAGACGATGTCCCGCCAATGCTCCTAGCTGCCTACAAGGTACTAATGGGGATCACAATAGTTATGGCCGCCGCAAGCCTATTCGCCTACCTAAGCCACTAAACCTGACACTAGGTTCCAGGAAGTTTTTCATCCGTCGAGATTTCGTTGGAGTTTTGGAGCATTTTTTCGTTTTTGAAAATCGCATAAGGCGCTTGGTTCAAGAGGCGAGGAAGAAGCGTACAGGGGTGGGCGAACTCAGCTTTGGTGAGTTTAAGATTCAGGGAGAATGTTATAACCGCAAAAAACCGAGTTGTGGGGAGTATAGCTAAGGGGGAGCACCGAGAGGAATTTCATTTGGCGCATAGTGAGTTGGGGGCTTAAAGCAAAATTCGGGAAAGATAGTTTCGAGGTTGCCGCAGCGGTAGCGGTAAGATGCGACGGAGTACGCAGCGCGTTTTCTTTTGACCTCCGTTCGAGCAACTTTCAGAGTCTCCAAGCTTTTCGTATAACATACTGGCCGAGGAGAATTACTTACTTCTCGTGGAATAACGCCTTCTCGGGGTTGTAGTAGAACATTTTTTCGCCCGAGATAACCCTTACCCGCAGCCTTTCTTTCCCTGTGTATTTCCTTTGTTTTTCTAAGTAGTAGCTCTCGTAATTTCGCAGTTCTTTCTTCTTTTGAATGCTCACTTAAGATAGGTACTGGGGTAAGCTTTAGTTCGTGCGTATCCTCGTAATCGCTTCTTTTAACGGATTCTCCCCTGAGGAAACTTGAACGCACGGCCGCGTGGTATTTTGTGTAGTTAAAGAAGTGAAATTTTCTCGTCTTTTCGTTGAGAAGTTGATGATAGCAGTGAATGCCGGGCCATGTCCCCGGTTGCTCAACTAAGCCGTGCTTTGTTGCATTGGTCGCAACATAGAGTAGGCCTTCAAGTGCGTCACAGGGTTCGATAGTTATTTGGTCGTCGTAGCGACGTCCCCAGAGCGTGCCTTTGCGATTTAGTAGGCGATTGACTCTATGCGCTAGTTCTCGATTGATGTCAGCGGTAAAACGGGGGAGTACTCCTTCCTCCGCTCGGGCAAGCAAGTGATAGTGATTACTGAGAAATTCATAGGCGAAGAGGTCGACGCTGTGTAGTTTTGTGTATTTTGCAAGCACACCTCCGGTGATTGCGTTTAGTGAAGGGTGGGGTACGAGAAGAAGCTCGGCATTACGCGTACGGGTGGTAATGAGATGAACTTTGCTTGGATCGGTATCTCTGATTGGTCTGCTCACCTATGTATAATCGGTGAATTGACCGTGATGTTGCGTGGGTGCTGAAAAAATAACCTGGAACTTGGAGGGTTATTCCTTGGGGGTTACGGGTTGGTTTATTCCTATGTCGTTGAAGTCGGTGGGGGTAGGGACGGGTTGTTGTTTTAGGGAGGCGTCGCCGAGGGTGCCTGCTACGATGAGGAGGAAGATGAAAATTGGGTATATCACGATTCCCCAGATAATTTTACTTTCGTAGTTGAGGTGCATGAACATCAAGGTTACTACGCCGGCCTTTACGGTTGCGATGCCGAGGGCGATGAACAAGTTGAAAGGACCAAAGTGAAGGGTTGCAGCCCAAATCGTGATTGCAGTCAGCGCAATGAGACTGTAGAAAACGCCGCGATACACTTCGATGGAGACGATATGTCCCAAGCCGGTTTGAGCATCTTCAGTGAGTAAAGATCCATCACCGAGTCGTTTCCATTCTTTTCCGTGAGCTGCCATGAGTTGTCCTTATCCGTTCAAGTGAATTCTTAGTGCGCTGCGGCTCCGCCGATGGTGATGCCGCCAAGGAGGTAAAGCACTGGATAGAGATAAATCCAGACCACATCAACAAGGTGCCAGTATAATCCAACGACTTCGACCGGTGTGTAGTACACCGGCGAAAAACGTTCCTTTTTGGCTAGGCTTCTTAACCACCAAATTGCTCCTACACCAACGAGCACGTGAATGGCATGAATTCCAGTCATCGTGTAGTAGAGCCCGTAGAAGACGTGGGTTGAGGGCAAAATTGGGGGCACATGGGTGAGCTTGGCTTTATATTCGAAAAATTTCACGACAAAGAAGCCGAGCCCGAAAAGCAGTGTGATGTTGCAGTATTTAATTACCTTCTTGTTTATTCCCTTCTGCGCCGCGTCGACTGCTCTTACCATCCAGTACGAACTGCTCAATAGGAACACGGTATTTAAGCCACCGAGTTTCCAGTTCAGCGTGTGCGCGTATTCGTTGAATTGCTCCAGGTAGCGCCAACGATAAATCGCAAACGCGGAGAACAGACCGCCGAAGAGGTGGACTTCGGTCGCTAGAAATATCCACATCCCAAGCTTGGAGGAATGATAGGCTTGCTCCGGCTCAAAGTAGCTAAAGTGTCCGGGAGGGAGTGACTCGTCGTGACCCATGTTTCAATCCTTTAGTGCGCTGCGTGAGGGTCTTCACCCTCAGGCTTTCCATATCCGTAGGTCCAATCAGTGATAACAGGGATTTTTTCCCAATTATCATGTGCGGGAGGAGAGGGTGTTTGCCACTCGAGAGAGAGTGAGCGATACGGATTTGTATCGGCTTTCTTCCCCTTAAAGACCGCGTAGAAAAGATTACCAAATACAAAGAGGTAACCCATCCCGTTGATAAATGCCCCAATTGTTGCCATGCGATGAAGGCTGGTAAATTCAGGCGGGTAGTCCGCATAACGTCGTGGCATTCCTTCCATACCCAAAACAAACATTGGGAGGAAGGCGCAGTTAAAGCCGAGGAAGAGAAATAGCCAGCCGATCTTCGCTAGCTTTTCGTTATACATCCGGCCAAACATTTTCGAGAACCAAAAGTGTAGACCACCGAGAAGACCAATTACCGCACCTCCTTGAATAGTGTAATGGAAGTGGGCGACGACAAAATAAGTGTCATGGTAGTGAGCGTCGGTAGAGAGCGTGGCGAGGTGAACGCCCGTGCAGCCTGCAATCAAGAACAAGAAGACAAAGGCCAAGGCGTAGAGCATCGGAGAATCCCAAGTCACCGAACCTTTGTAGAGAGTCGAAACCCAGTTAAACACTTTTACGGCAGTAGGGACGGCCACAAAAAATGTCAGGAACGAGAAGATGTAACGAGTTAGGTTCGACATACCTGCAACAAACATATGGTGTCCCCA
>CAYGNZ010000251.1:0-2261 GCA_964351345.1 uncultured Bdellovibrionales bacterium
CTACGACTCTTGGATTCACAGGAGTGCCCGAAAGCCGACATTGCCGTCGCGAGTTTTGTAGTTGCGATGATGAGACTCTTGGCTGAGGAGACCTCTAGCTCACTGTTGAAGCAGAAAGCTTTCGCGACAGAACGATTACGAGCAATTCTAGACAAAACCACGAGTGATGCTGAAAGCGCCAATATTGAGGATAGTGAATTTTTAGCGATTTTTGGGTATCCAAACACTACATGTCGTGCGAGCGAACTACTGGAATTCCTCTATCAAAAGGCGTGTTCGTCTACGGCAAATACCCTGGTGTGTGCGGACTCGCTCGAGTGCATCATTGAGAAGGGAACCCTGGCGCGACGCATTGTTCGTGAGCTCGGTGAGGAGCCCACGCCGGAGGAAATTCGTGAAGTATATCAGCGATTGGTCGAAAGCCTTGCGAACAACGAAATGTTTCTGCCTTGATTCGCTCGGCGTCGAATCCAAAAGCCCTACAAGAGACAAACTTCAAAAACCACAACTAAGGAGCGCAGCGAACACACAAATTTGCGCAGGGAAGTGGTTTGATGAATGTGTGGGGGAGTAATTCGCAATTATCGTATAGGAGAGCGTGGCCGCAGAGACTAAAAGTCCTAACGTAATCCAAGTCGAACTTTGCATTTCTCTAAGAAAAACACTGAGTACGACTTGATACAAGCATAAGAGAACGCACGAGCCAAAGAGTACCGCCCCCGCAAACCTTCTTTTTTTCTTTACCAGCGTCAAAGGGGTCATGCCGCGGGAGCTGACTTTGTTTTTCAAACGCCAGCGAGCACGATTCTCCTGCATTGTACGAATGCAGCAACTACACAAAGCAACATAGGAAAGGAGAAGGAGGAGGGCTCGCAGCTCAAGAAGACCGTACCAGAGAAGTAACATTATGCACCTTGTTGTTATCGTGAATAAAATTCTACGACCAGCTGTTCATCACATTCGACAGGAATTTCGCTTCTACTCGGTGAGTTCGTACGAACGATGATGGACTGTTCTTTATCAACGGTGATGTAGGGTACAGCGAGTGCTTCCTCAATTCCCTCCCGTAGAAACGCAAAGGACTTCGCTCGATCTGTAAAAGAAATCACATCGCTTGGGTTCACTTTGAACGAAGGCGTTTGTACTCGACGTCCGTTGACTAGGACATGATGATGAGAAATCAGTTGTCGAGCAGAGGGGATAGAAGCGACGACTCCTGAGCGAAATATCGTTGCATCCAGTCTTGAGTCGAGCCGTACCAGGAGATTTTCTCCAACTCGTCCCTTGGCTTTTTTTGCCTTAGTAAAAGCTCGACGAAGCGTCTTTTCTGAGACCATGAATTGGAAGCGAAGTTTTTGTTTCTCAAGAAGCTGTATACCGTATACCGAGCGCGCCCCTCTACGTTTTGCTCCATGCTCCCCCGGCGCGACCGGACGACGTGCAAGTACTTTTAGCGTCTTTTTTGTTGGCGCGACGCCGAGACGTCGAGCGATTTTTCCAACTGCCTGTCCAGATTTCATCTTTCAATCTCCCAAATTTGGTGTACACGGTTTTAGTGCACGACTTCTACATTACTAAATGGTTGCAGGGAGATGCGGTGGGGATTCTAAGCCAAAGGCTAGGAAATATGACAAAACCTCTAGTGAGCGTTAACCTCTTTCATTGCATTTTTTTGCATTACGAATTTTCCGATTCGTAATGGGGAGGCAGATCCCGAAATCTGCCTCCCCTTTTTTCTGTACTCAGGCTTAAGTCTGGCTCGAAGACGAAGCTTCCAGAGCCGGCGTTGAAGGTCCTCGATACTGACCTAGCCCGTATTCTTGATCTGGCAATTCCGCATCAAGTTCAACTTCGGAATTGAAAGAAACTACCTCAGTTTCAACTGTTGACTCGGGGTGACTCGAGAGTCGTTTCAGCTGGGCTCGACGAGCAAAGGGGTAGAGCAGCACGCTGAGTCCTACAACAATGAGCACTTCGATGAGTAGCTGTTTGCCATGCGAGATGGAGTACAGCTCGAAATACTCACTCAAGCCGAAAACGAGCATGGCAATAAGTCCGAAAAATAGACCTACCCTGGTGACAGCCCCCAAGGCGAGAAATGGGAGCCCTGCCTGCTGCAAGCGCGTCCCGCCGACGAGCGCACTTACCCCAGCACCGAAGGTCGCCAAACCAACAATGATCGAAGAGAATAGCCAATTGTAGACCACGCTTTGTAGTCCCAGGTGACTCAGATGGGTGGCTGTTCCGTGCGCAAAACTTGC
>CAYGNZ010000251.1:2271-5537 GCA_964351345.1 uncultured Bdellovibrionales bacterium
CCGCATCAAGCGAACCCACGACAGCTGTTGCTATCACCACCTCTTTCCAACGCAAATCTCTCATTTCGTCTTCAGGATCAAGCGCTTCTTTTAATGACTCGTAGGCAAAGTAGCCGGTAACGGCGATTCCGAGTAGCCGAACAGTAAGCACGGCTATCAGCTCAAACTCGCTGGCAATTGCCGTCAGACCACCCGCAAGACAGCCAAACAAGGCATGAAAGAGGGTTATCAATCCAGCCCAAATAAGAGCAGTCCTGATACTTCGAATGTGACGAAAGTTACACACTACCGCCATCATTCCGTCTGGGGAGCAAACGATTCCTCCCACCACGCCGACCACAATCCAATTCCAAGATTCACTCATCACGACACTCCATAAGAGTTCTCCAGAGGTGAAACAAAAAACCTTTCTTGTTCTACCGCACCTCCTGCTGAGTTCGTTTTCGGACGAGAACTCTGCAAGAGGATTATGTACGCTTCTACTCTATTAACTTTTGTTTTCGATCTCCGTAGGCATCCAAAAGGGGATCGAGTAAATCATCCAAAGGCAAAACCAATATGACTCGGTATCTCGAGCCGAAACCTAATGAAGGGTGTACGCCGTCGAATCTCCTAATTTTACGAGAGGGCGATCTGCTGCGACGCAGTTTAGTTTTTCAACGAAGCTCTCGTTAAGCTGTTCAAAATTAGCCGCATCTTTTGCGGCCAATAAAAGACAAAAATCGTTACACAGTTCGGCAGGGAGGCAGAGCGTTGCGCGAGGATAGGGGCAGAGTCGTTTGTCACTGAAGGACTCGATGAGGATACTAAACTCGTTCATAACTACTTCGAACTCCTCGATGCGATCCTGCGGTTCGAAAATGGAGCTTTCCCAAGTCCGCACGTGGGAAACGCTTGGCGCATCACTCCAAAGTTCGAGAAAGCGTGGAGCGTGGGTGCTGGAGTTACTAGCGAAGGCTCGGATTGGGCGGCTACCGGCCAACAAAGCGGTGCAGCGTGGTGCCGATCCCTGACGAGGACAGGGAACGGCAAGGGTCGAAATGGTATCGACCAAGCAATTACTACCGGCGGGATATGTATTCACTTTCCAGAGCCCACCGAATTCGTCGAATCTCCCAATCATCTATCAACTCCCTGATATTACGAGCAATAAGGCTAAAGTTTGGTCTTAACCCTACATGAAACTTATGTACTATATGTAAAGTAGTAATTGGCAATGCCAGTATGTTGTTCGGTATGCCATGCAGTAGCATGATAAGTACTGGCGCGCAATCGCTGCGAGGAATTAATTGCTAGAGGTCAGGTAGAAGGTTTCAAGCGCCAGAGGGACGAGGTGTCGCGACTGCTATTGCAGAACGTAGAAATTCCATATGCCGTCGGAAGCGCGACGAACGAGCGGAAGTCTTGCGAAAGCGAATGAGTTTACCGTGTGAGTCGAAGCTGAATTCGTTTGGCGACCGTGCGAAACATATCGCGTAGTTCGTTTGGTTCCGGTGTCGGTAGGTACACACCGGTTCGGGGAGATGCATTGGAGTTTAGCTCACTGTAGGTTTTGTAACCGTCATAGGTAAACTCCGGAAGCTCACTTTCCCCTGCAGCGACGCGTCGTCCAATAGCAAATTCTGGTGCGTTCGCTATTCGAGCATTCAGCACATCTTTCCTGAGGGTGGTCTCGTTAAGATTTTGATACGGGGAACTATAATCGGTATCCTCCATACCGAGACCGACCACATAGAACGTTCCGCGATTTTCACGCATAAAATCAGACATCGCCACTGCGCAATCGAAATAGAGTTTCTTCCAACTCGTTTCTCTACTTTCCACGTCTGCACCATTACAGAGCGCCGATGCAGAATAGCTTCCACCTGCATGCGGGAGGCTAAACTCAAGCGAACTCGGACCGGAGGCGGGACCTAAACAGCCGTCAAACACTTTACAAAAATCTTCGGAGGCACTTGGTGAGAACTCTTCACTCGGAGACCCCGCGTATTCATAGCTATGACAGAGAGGTACGTGGCGACCGGGGAGAGAAGGGTCTGGTGCAGGGGGGTTCGGTGAAAGGTGATGAAACTCCAGGGACTGGGTTTTCACCAGCAGTGAAGGACCATTGAACCTATCAATACCACCTGATCCGTCAGATTCGGTCCACTCAACGGTATAATGAATGTAGTCGTTTACCGGAGTTCCGTCTGAGTAGCCATAGGGATCATTGGCTGGAAGTGATGGAGCAGAGTTAAAGAGAAATCGGCCAGCAGTCGGCGCGCCGTCGGTGAACACGATGTAACTTATCTCTTCTTTAGTCACGATGTCTCGAAAGAGCATATCCTCGTAACTTTGAATTAGGCCATCGCAAAGATTGGTGACACTGCCGGGCATATCGGTTGGAGCAAGACCGCAGTCGAGAATGTCCTGACCGGTAAGCAAGCAGGTCATAGCCTCAGGGTTATCCAGAAGGAGAAGTTGTGGGATATCGTTGAGTCCGCCGGGGAGGGTAAAGCCGCGCATATTGAACGGAACTGCGCTAATTTCATCGACGGTAGTATCGAACTGAGTAACGAACACCATTAAGGCGTCGACGAGCTTATCCACACGAAGCTGTGAACCGTCGCTTCCGCAGGCCCCGCCTGACTCTGGGTAGCGACAGGAACAGTCTTGAGAGGGATCTGCCGGACATGACATTGACCCCGAGAGGTCAATGACTAGTCCAAGGTTTGCCTTTGCCCGTTCGGTATCGGCAACCGCGGCAACCTCTAGAGTAGACGGTACGTTTGGTAAACCGAGCAAACCGAAAGGAACGACATCGAGCAAGAGGAGGTCCACGTCAACCTCTGCCGATACAGTAATTCTACGAGTCGCATTGTCGTATTCAGAGCAAAAACTCTCGCCTCGACTATTCTGACACGGCTGCGGTTCCAGGTCGTCTATCGCCAGGTTTGCTCGAAGCGTTTCGTCTGCTTTTGTTTGAATCAAGATTCTTCGTGCTTCTGGGTCGGCCGGGTCATCCCCTTGGGCGATAAGATCCGCCTCCATGCCGTCCTGACCTCGCTGAATGGAATATCCAATACCCGATAGGGCTGCAGCATCGGTTGCCCTTTGGGTTCGAAGCTGCGCTCGGTATGCCGCACCAGCATCGATTGCAAGGCCTGCGAGTGCGAGCAGCACGATTGAGCCAAATATCATCAAGATCAACACGGCACCCGATTCGTCTCGGGATATGCGGGCGGGTGTGTAATTAGATTGCTGAGGCATCATAAAACTCCAGATCG
>CAYGNZ010000252.1:0-960 GCA_964351345.1 uncultured Bdellovibrionales bacterium
TGCAACCTTCTCAGGAGTGAGTCCGAACTCTTCGGCGAGCTTTTCTGCTGGAGCAGAAGCACCGTAACGATCAATTCCAATGATGAGGCTATCCTTCGGTCCGGCATTTAAAATCTCCTGCCAACCAAAAGGGGTCGCTGCCTCCACCGCAACTTTCTTCGCAGAAGCCGGCAGAAGCGCCTCTTTGTAACTCTCGGGCTGAGCCTTAAATAACTCCCAGCATGGCATCGATACTACTCGCACCGCTTTTCCGGAGAGTAACTTCGCAGCAGCCACTGCCAACGGAACTTCAGAACCAGACGCCATGATCACAATTTCAGGCTCTCCTTCGCTCTCCGTAACGGTATACGCTCCCTTACGGATATCCGCATTGCTAAACGACGCTGGTCGCTCAAATGGCTCAAGGTTTTGCCGAGTGAAAATGAGCGCACTCGGGCCATCTTTTCTCTCAATCGCCGCGGCATAGGCAACGGCAGTTTCAAGGCCATCTGCGGGTCGAAACGTCCATAACCCAGGAGTGGATCGCATGATGGCGAGGTGTTCTATGGGCTGGTGAGTCGGCCCATCTTCACCAAGAAAAATACTATCATGCGTGTAGATGAACAGACCTGGTAAATGTGAAAGCGCGGCAAGCCGGACTGCTGGGCGCATGTAGTCGATGAAACACATGAAGGTCGAGCCATAGGGAATATATCCGCCGTAGTAACTCAAACCATTCATCACCGCCCCCATGCCGTGTTCTCGCACACCGAATCGGAGGTTCTTACCTTCAAACTCTCCTTTCTGAATGTCATCTGAGCCATCAATAAGAGTTAGCGTTGATGGTTCAAGATCAGCACTTCCACCGATGAGCGCCTCGACACTCGCACTCGCTGCTTGCAGCACTTTACCGCTGAGTTTTCGAGTGGAGATGGCTTTGCCGTCTGTGGGGAGAGCCGCAATTAGGGCCTCTTCTAAATT
>CAYGNZ010000252.1:970-5510 GCA_964351345.1 uncultured Bdellovibrionales bacterium
TTTCCATTGGGAGAAAGTGAAAGTTGCGCATCAAGACGGGCAGCCGCATCAGAGTTCTTTGACTTCCACTCATCAAAGCTTGCGCTCCAACTTTGATATTCTCCTTTTAGATCCTCTACTCGCCCGGCAAACGCCTTGGCGACTTCATCAGGCACGTAGAACTCTTTATCTAAAGGCCAACCTAGCGCCTCTTTGGTTGCCTTCATTTCGGCAGCACCAAGTGCAGACCCATGCACGCCATGGGTGTTTGCCTTATTTGGACTTCCCTTCCCAATTGTGGTTTTCGCCACAATCATCACCGGCTTCTCAGTCTCTTCTAGTGCTTTGGCATAGACACTTTCTATCGCCTCGACATCATGTCCATCTACATGGATGGTTTTCCAGCCATATGCTTCGTAGCGAGCAGGAACATCTTCAGTAAAGGCAAGATCAGTATGCCCTGCGATGCTAATCTCATTGTCATCATAAACGACGACAAGATTATTAAGTCCCAAATGTCCTGCAATTGAGGAGGCCTCACCACTTACCCCCTCCATCAAACATCCATCACCACAAAAACACCAAACTTTGTGATCATTGGGGACAAAGCCACTTTTACCGTACTTTGCCGCCATTAGTTTTTGACCTATAGCGAGTCCCACGGCATTCGCTACTCCCTGGCCTAAAGGACCAGTCGTAGTTTCAACTCCAGCAGTCATAAAGTTCTCGGGGTGACCAGGGGTCTTACTTCCCCACTGTCGGAAGGACTTCAAATCATCAATCGAGACATCGTAACCACTCAGATGCAGCATTGAGTAGATAAACATCGAGCCGTGACCGTTGGAGAGGACAAAACGATCGCGCGCGAGCCAAGTTGGATCCTGTGGATTGAATTTTAGAAATTTAAGCCAGAGCACTGCGCCTAGCTCTGCCATACCCATCGGCATTCCAGGATGACCGGACTGAGCTTTTTCGACTCCCTCAGCAGCAAGAAATCGAATGGTATTGGCAGTTAGCTTAAGAACATCGGTGGGTATCTGAACAGTCATTGTAATAGGTTCCAGAATGGCGTTGTCAGTTAGTCACGTTGATAGCTTTCAAAGGTCCCAAATCATTACACTTCAGCTCTGATAAGAGCAAATAAACTACTCTTGTTCACATTGAGCGCCTGGCAGAAGGCTTAAAACCGAGTTTCTTAGTTATTTCTTGGTGATAAGTAGCGTTTGTTTGTTGATTCTGTGTTTTTTTTATCCAATCTTTCTGCCGCAAATCCAGATAACTAGCCTAGAGAGCTAATCGATCGCTGGCATAATGCCGAGAGATGAGTTAGGCATTCTTCTTCTTTGAGCCAATTATTCCCTAGAAGACTCAGTAATTCGCATGCAGCGAGATTCCGCAAATTATAGGCTTCAAATCGGTGATGCCGCCCCTTACTTCAGCTTAAAGGGTACGGACGGAAAGATTTACTCCCTCGCCGATTATAGTTCTAAACGAGGTTTGCTCGTGCTTTTCACTAGCAATCATTGCCCCTACGCGCAGGCATATGAAGAGAGACTCTTAGATCTTGCTGAGCGTTTCGCTGATTCAGATATTGCATTTGTGCAGATTTGCTCAAACGATGGCGAAGCTTTTCCAGCAGACAGCTTTGAGCAAATGGTAGAAAAGAGCGTCAAAACGGGCTTCAAGATTCCATACCTCAGCGATTCAACCCAAAGTGTTGCCAAGGCCTACGATGCAGAGTGCACTCCAGAGGCACTGCTTTTTGATCAAGATCTTCGCCTATTTTACCGTGGCATGATCGATGACAATCATCAGGACGCTGCGGCAACCGAAAGCCGATACCTTGAGGACGCCCTGGAGGCCTTAGTAGCAGGAATCAAACCCGAAACTCCGGTAACCCATGCGCTGGGCTGCTCGATTAAATGGAAGAACTAACTTTTTCGGCATCCAGCTAGAACACTCATTCATCTCGCCGCCCGCCATTTGCTCAGTAAAGCACCCAATTTTACCTCGCCTAGCTACCTTCGATACGCTATGTTTTAAGTAAATGACTTGGAGGTCGGCGCATGGATTTATATCGTTATTTCCATCCTCATCATAACCCGCGGCTCTTGCGCACCCCCTTGCGGCTACAAGAGCTCGGAGAGCTAGAGCAAGCAGCTTCTGAATTAAAGAAGGCAATTCGGCGTGCTGCAATCCGCAGTGAGAATGCTTCAAAAAATTCTACTCAGGACCTTTTCACTGATCCCAGCGATGAAGAACTTTTGCTTCCAACTCCCCATGAGCGTTCAGTGGAGCAGCGCATTCGTGAGACCGAAAGCCCACGGATTCAACTTGAACGTCTTACGGAAATTCTCGAAGCGCTTGAATTTGTCGTTGATTCTCTTTCTGGGCTCAGTGACCAGCACCCAGGGGATGAGTCTGCCACCATGCGTGCCTTACTGAGTGAAAGAGTAGACGCTCCGGGTTGGGAGAATTGGACTCGACTGCTCGAACAACGCCTTGAGTTACTCACTCAGCATGAGGAGCAAACGCCTGAAAAGCTTCGCGGTAACTCGAGTAAATCAACTCAGCGTTCCGAGAGTTAGGATTCTGTGAACCTCTCCGCTCACCGCTTCGATCAGATTGGAGCTACCATCGCTTTTTGCCCCTGCCGAGTGCTCACTTCGCAGAGGCAATTCAGCCTTGTCTCAAGACCCCTTTCTATGTTTAGGGATGCAAGAGCATCTCTAGTTTTTATACACCCGATAACCTAGGCCGCTTCGTGGACGAAAAAGACAATCCAGATAAGAAAGACATTACCAAAGCACGACGACGTCGACTCACCCAACGATTAAAAGTTCTTCGTGATCGCTCTGGCATGCTTGAGCTGGAGTTAATGAACTACACCAACAAACATTATCGGGTGTGTATATTCGGCAGCGCAAGAATCAAGCCCGAGGATAATATTTACAAAACGACTTTCGAGCTTGCTGAAGGCTTAGGTACCCATGGCATTGATGTGCTCACCGGTGGTGGTCCAGGCTTGATGGAGGCGGCAAATCGAGGGGTATTAGCTGGCCGAGAGGCTTCTGGAAGTCATAGTAAATCGTTTGGGATTACAATTGAGCTAAACCGCTTTGAAGAGCCCAGCGAGCACCTTGATGTAAAGCATCACCATCGCCGCTTTTCTTCTCGGCTTGATGATTTTATGAGGCTTTCGCATGCAGTCGTTGTTGTCCAAGGGGGTATTGGCACCCTCCTCGAACTGTTTTTTAGTTGGCAACTGCTTCAAGTCGGCCACATGACTCCCCGCCCCGTGATCCTAATGGATACTGAATTCTGGCAGGGATTAATTGAGTGGATGAAAGATAAGCAGCTTGGTGGAAAACTTGTCAGCCCTCATGATTTTGATTGGGTAACCCTCGTCAATGAGCCGAAAGAAGCTTTGGAGATTTTGGAGAAGGCGCACAAGGAATTTATCGCGGCACAGGGGAAATAAACTCTCTCGCTCGCTACCCAAGAAGGCGATAAAAAAGGATCATACCGACAAGCAAACATAAGATTATCAATAGGAAAATCTTCAGTTCCTTGCCCCGCTGCTGCCAACGCACTTTGCGCTCAAGTGAGGCGGAGTTTTCAGCGGTCTCCGAGGAATATGCTCGACGTATCGCTCGACGAATTTTTCGGTAGAAAAGATAGAATCCCGAATGCCTCATGCGGACAGCGCCTGTGACACGGGTCAATTTTCCGCTCGCGCTTCTTCGATATCCTTGGTCCGATTCAGAGGCAATCACCATTCCCGCCTGCTCAGGAGCGACATGGGGGTTTGCGATTGCCTCAGCAGTGACGGCTTCCTTGGGGTTCTGCTTGCTGAACGAAATTGTTTGAGGACGAGTGATAAACGTACTTCTTTTTCGTATCTGGCTAGGTTCCCGCCGCAGGCTTCGAATCTGTTCTCCTACTCCGCCATCGTCTTTCTGAATTAAGGTTGTTCGCCTCGCGATGTCTGGAGTGCTTCCCTGCACCGAAACAAGAGGCGAGTCCTTCCAAGAAGCGGGCACCTTATCTACTCCAGTGGCCACCACTATTCGACGACCGAGTTTTGCGCCCTCAGCCATAAACTCCGCCAAAAAGTTTGCTGCCTTCGGCTCAAGTTCTGCAAATGGCTTATCAAACAGCAGAACGCGAGAGCGTGAACGGAAGGCACAGGCAATGGCAAGTCCCCGTAGGTCCGCTTTCTTCAGATTTGCGGGAGCAACCTCGAGATGTTCTTTGAGTGCGAGCCGTTCGGCAATCGCCTTGATTGCATTTTCGGAGTAGCCGGCTCGGGCAAGAGCTTTTGCAACCGATTCAGAGCGCCAAATGTAATCCGCTCTCGCCGATACATAGATTTCAGAAGCTTGTAAGACTCTTTCGCCCAAGCGCATCGCCACGCGCCCCGAGTCACCGTTGCCAAGCAATGCATTGCGGAACACCTGATTGGTTTCATTTCCAGCGGTCACAAGTACCGTAATCTGCTCCGCTGGACAGGTCACGGCACCGAGGAAATCACCATTCTCCCCATGCGCTCTCAGCACAA
>CAYGNZ010000253.1:0-5486 GCA_964351345.1 uncultured Bdellovibrionales bacterium
CGCGGCTGAGTGGCTCCTTCTATTGCGAACCGCCCCTTTATCCGTCCTATACTCGAAGCTGCGAATAGTAGGCATCGTCGGCACGACACAGACCGAGTAACAGATCGATCACGTTGATACCGGCAAAATCTCCCGCATTCGCGCCACGGTACTCATGCAAACCGACTCGGTGCGGTTTGTAGTAAGGCCGCACACTGTAAAAAAAGCGATTCGTATCCAGCGCTGCAAAAAGCTCATTGTTTGATGCAATCACATCGTTCAGCGCGTGAGTTGCAGCCTGCAGCAGGTCGGCCGTCACCGGGTGGGAGACGCCCAGTGGCAAAATGCGCCACAAGGCTTCGGAGGCCCGGATGTAAGCCAGTGCTGCGCGGGTGTTGTAGGTGATGAACAGGCGCTCATCGGCAAGCGAAGTGAAGGTTTTATAGGCGCCATTGATGGCCAGATTGTGAGTTTCCAGGTGTGCGGAGGCAAAACGCGGCACCACACCCAATGATGCACCGAGCTGCATGGCCAGGGCAGAGGCTTCTTCAAGCGGCGATTTGGATTCTCGCGAAGGTTCGGTAATTTCATGCCGCCGACAAGCGGCCATGTAGAGGCCCACGTTGCCAAGCAGGTCGAAGCCCGCTTCGAATCCTTCGTCGGTATTCCCTTCGTTAACCAATTCAACAATATAGCGTCTGCCCATCTCCCTGAGTTGGCTTTTTAGCTCCTCGCCGACGCCGTTCACTTCCTCTGGTGTATCGCTGCTAAAGTAGAGCTCTTCGAGTTCAGTATTCAGGGCGACAAAATCTTCGCGAATCCAGGCGTCAAACTTTCTGGTGTTCAATGTCATCCTTTTCTCTCCTAATCCCGCTGCAATTGCGTTAAGGGCAGCAGTACCGACTGCAACTTTTTGATCAGAGCTAGTAATTCATCCCGATCCTTCTTCCCCATCTTGCGCGCAAACATTTCCTCGAGGCTACGAACAGACCGATCTAATCGTGACAGGACATTGCGACCGCTACCAGTGAGGTGAAGTGCGTGGGAACGCCTGTCGGTCGGGTTCTTACGGCGCTCTAGCAAACCCTTGCTCTCCAGCTGATCCAGCATAGGCACCATGCTCGATCGGTCCAGAAACATACAGCGCGCAAGCGCACTCTGATTGATGCCCGGATTGAGATCGATTAAGGATAGAACCGTGTAATGGCCAGCCGCCATTTTGGGATGCTGCACTTCACTAAATGCTCGGTCCGCTAGAATCTGCGCAATGCGCAGTTCCACACCCACCATATTAACGAGGTCACCCAGGTTGGGAGAATTGTCGGTCATGCTATGCGTGCATATTTTGGTTTATTTAAAACTGTTTGATATCCAACATTCATAAAGATAGCTCACATTGACTATTAAACGCAAGCCTATAAGGGCAGATGCGGTGTTTGCTCGTATCGCGATGCGCGGCAAAGATGCCTTGAATGTGCAGTGTGCGACCCAGGCTATTCAACAAAATAGCTAATCTATCCCCGAAGTTGGTAGACTGTCCCCGACATTCTTTCGCCCGCTGGTCAAGTACCTTCTTCCGAGAATCAACTTGAAACGATTGAGGCTACTGCTAAACCACTGTCGCCAGGTCAAAACCAAACGGCTGCTATTTTGGTTTGCACAGCGGCATGGTCACCTGGCACCAGGGTCAACTTTCTTGAATCCGGAAGACTACGATTTGGGCGGTGGTAAGCGGGTACTTGTCAAAGAACGCGGGAGGCTGGATCCCACTTTTCAGATCACAGTGCCGGAGTCTATGCACCCCCGGTACAAAGACTATTATGTCACTTTCGACCGAGAGGAAAATTATCGGCAGCTACAAAAGGAAATAGCAGCGTATAGAGCATCGCTGCGGCAAGGTGGCAGTTGAGGAAGAGGGCTCCCTGTTCCGTTAATTTATTGCATTTTTGATAAACTACGCAGAAACTGTGCATCCATACAGCCTCGCACGGATGCGCTGGCATGCAGGCACAAGGCAAGGAAGCCGTCGGTGGCGTCTGTTACCAGCGTCACCGACCCGAAGAAACGCTGCTCTATGAACTGATCGAGCAGCATTATCCCGCTCTGGTTGATCACTTAGCCGAACAGGGCAAATCACTGCCCAACTACGTCCAGGAAGAATTCGAAGCGTACCTGAAATGCGGACGGCTCGAACATGGGTTTCTAAGGGTCAAGTGTGAGTCCTGTCACTTGGAACGGTTGGTGGCGTTTTCCTGCAAGAAGCGTGGGTTCTGTCCCAGTTGTGGTGCTCGGCGAATGGCAGAAACTGCAGCGCTGCTATCGGACGAGGTTTTCCCTGCTGTCCCCTTACGCCAATGGGTCATCAGCTTCCCCTTTGCATTACGCTACCTGTTTGCCTCCTATCCAAAAGCAATGGGTAAAGTACTCGGTATCGTCTACCGGACCATCGCCACACATCTGGCCCATAAGGCTGGTCTTCGGAAGAAGGAAGTGACAACCGGTGCGGTGACGCTGATACAGCGGTTCGGATCCGCGCTCAACCTGAATATCCATTTCCACCTATTGGTCATTGATGGTGTTTACATACCAAGAGATGATGCTCCTCCACTGTTTCGCCGAGTCAAGGCGCCTGATCGTACCGAGTTAGAGGTGCTGGTGCATCGCATCAGCCAACGGGTTGGTCGCTGCCTGGAACGAATGGGCTTGCTGGTTCGGGATGCTGGATCCGAGTACCTGAATCTCCCGTTACCGGAAGAGCACGATCCGATGGCACAACTGATTGGCAGCTCAGTTACATACCGCATTGCCGTAGGCCCGCAGCAGGGCAAAAAAGCGTTTATGCTGCAAACGCTTACGCCACTGACCGGTCCCGACCCTGGCAGTGAACGCGTAGCAAAATCCGCAGGGTTCTCCCTTCATGCTGGTGTCAGCTGCGAAGCGCATCAACTGGAAAAGCGTGAAAGATTATGTCGCTACATCAGTAGACCACCAGTCGCCGTCAAGCGACTTTCGCTGAGCAGACACGGTAAAGTCGTCTATATGCTGAAGACACCGTATCGTGACGGCACCACCCAGGTGGCGTTCGAGCCTGTCGACTTTATCGCGCGCCTGGCGGCACTCGTGCCTAGACCCAGGGTCAACCTCACTCGATACCATGGCGTTCTTGCACCCAATCACCGCTGGCGCGGTATCATCACGCCGGCCAAACGTGGCAAAGGCGCCAAACGCGGAAAAGAAACTGACGATAAAACGTCCGCCGAACGCCATGTCTCAATGACCTGGGCTCAGCGGCTCAAGCGCGTGTTCAATATCGACATTGAGACGTGCCGGCATTGCGGTGGACCAGTCAAAGTCATTGCCTGCATCGAAGAGCAGCAGGTAATTGACAAGATACTGGCCCACCTCAAGGAAAAAGAAGCGAGGGCGCCAAAGCCGCCAACGCTGGTGCCACCACCCAGGGCGCCACCGATCTTGTCCTCGCCGGCGCTAACGGATGTAACGCCCACGGTGAACCGATAAGATTTCGCAAGGATGCTACTGGCCTATACCGCCAGCAACGGGGATCTATGCGCCAGTGAATATCGAGGCTGCCAAAATGCCTTGAATTTGCTATCCCTGGCCACTCGCGTGCTACCAATCCAGCACGTTTTCACAATCTTCTACCCCAATTCAGCAGTAGAGCGCCTCGGCGCACCTCAGTGAATACTTGTAGCCATCGTCGAAAAAGCGCTTAATACGAACTATACTTTTACCAGGACGATATGTTCACCAGTTCACCGATCGACTTGAATGACCCGCTGCAAGTTGCACAGATGTCAGAGGCGCACACCATCACCAATGCATCCATTTCATACCGCAGTATGGATGAGCGCTGGAGGGTCGCACTGGAAGGAAAGAACCTGAGTGATGAGCGCCAGCCGGTGAATACGTTTGATATTGGCATTATCGCGACAGCCGGTTACAACCCACCACGCACCTGGGCTCTGTCAGTGGGTTACGAGTTCTAAACTGATGTAGTCCCTAGCCGCTGAAGCAAAATGCTCGCTTCCGATAACTGATGGTTTGAAGAAGCGAGTAGCGGTTCCAGGTTTTAGAAGGTTATTACCTTTTTTAGCTCGGCATTGCCGAGATTTGATATACCTCTTTGTCCGGGCTGTTGGCGTAGCTCGGACATTTCTTTATCGCATGACAACATTTTCTGCGCTGCTTCCAAACGCTATGTGAAAAGGAACAGGGCAAACTGAATGGTTATGAAGCGTCCGCTAAGCCAATTACTCGAGCAATAGGTTCTGCAATCTGGACCGAGTTGCAGAGTCAATACCCAGCCCGTGCTCAATGTAGCCATCCACGGAACCGTATTTCAACTCCATGGCATCCAGGGCGCTTTCTAGGCTTCGACGAGTAACCCCTATTACGTCGCGTAGCACCTGCTCGTCTATCTCCGACTCGCTAGCAGCCTGGATTGTTGCCACACCGACATCGATCTTCGATGCCAGGTAGTGATTGCTGAGCAGGAAATCTTCCATCACCTGCTGACGAGGTACTCCCAGCGTTAGCAGTACCAGCGCAGCCGCAAAACCGGTGCGATCTTTCCCAGCGGTGCAGTGGAATAGGTGCGGCAAGTTGCTAGAGTCTGAGAGACCTGCAAGCCATGCCCCCCACTCACGGCTTATATCGATATTCTCAACATAACTTTCGCGCCCTAACAGCGCCCTCAGATCGTGCTCGGAGACTTGCCCTGAGTAAATTTTTCTCGCCAATTCTTTGGTATCTCGCGCCGGGTTATTGATCGCCAAAGTCTGGTAACGAAGAGTATGTGATTGCTGCGGCAAGCGGTCAGGGGCATCGGCACGTTCAGCGTCGCTACGGAAATCTGTTACCACGGCGAGCTTGAGTTTTGCGAGCTGAGCGACATCATCCGGTGTGAGATTCGCCAGGCTATCAGCGCGGAACAAGATACCCCACTTAACCCGGCGACCGTCAGCAGTTACGTAGCCCCCCAAATCCCGAGCATTGAGCGTGGACTCTAGTGGCAGTAGTCGATCCCCGGTCGATTCGCCTCTACTGATACCACTAGCCATCAACAAGCCGAACAGAAGTATACCAATCTTGATATGCAACCTAGACCGACCTGAGACACTTGGATGACAGCGACAAAACATAAGCGGGCCTGCCCAGGTTAAACGGAATTTGACCGGTTATCGTATCATCGCTATGGACGGAAATGGAGGTGAGTTGGCAACTCTATGAATAGAAAAACACTTTTCTTTTTGCTGCGAGCACATAACCCAGCGCAATGCCTCATCTTGAGCAGGAGAGGTTAGAATAAAGATTGTTTGCAACAAACGAGGTTCTAGGCACAGTGCAACAGTTATCCGGTCTTGATGCTGCATTCATCCATCAGGAAACTGTATCTACGCCTATGCACGTGAGCGCAGTGCTAATCTACACACATATTTTGGTTTATTTAAAACTGTTTGATATCCAACATTCATAAAGATAGCTCA
>CAYGNZ010000254.1:0-380 GCA_964351345.1 uncultured Bdellovibrionales bacterium
ACCGCGGCGAGCATTCCCATCTAATCGGCAGAGACACGATCCATGCCTTTGGCCGCAGTGGAGACGCCTCTGAAGATGTTTCCGCCACCAAGAACCACACCGATTTCGATCTCGGCATCGTGGACTGCCTTGATCTCGTCAGCAAGCCTCTCAAGGGTCTCAATCTTAATACCAAAGCCCTTATCCCCTGCGAGCACTTCGCCACTCAGTTTCAACAACACACGTCTCAAGGGATCTCCTTTTTACTCGATTCGATTTTGCTCAACACTCTTGGTCATCACTCAGGCTGACCACGCGTGGGGAGCGTTGTGGGCTCCCCGTAACAGGACTCTACGCCGTGCCTGCAGCGACCGCAGCCACTTCAGCCGCGTAGTCTACTT
>CAYGNZ010000254.1:390-3567 GCA_964351345.1 uncultured Bdellovibrionales bacterium
CGGCTAAATCGGCGCACAGAAATTTTCTCGCCAACCTTGGAGCTCACTTCATTGACGATATCTTGGAATGTTTTCTTGGCGGCTGGATCTTTCGCATCAAGCTGCTCGAGGAGACAGACACTTGAATAGTACTTTTCAAGTTTACCGGCTAAGATTTTATCAGCCATCTTCTCCTGCTCAGGCTTTAGCTGCGAGCGATACACATCGCGCTCTTTTTCAAGCTCGCTCTCGGGTACCTCTTCTCGAGAGACGTAGAGAGGGTTTGCCCAGGCGATATGCATGGCCAATTCCTTGGCAAGATCAAGAAAGTCTTCACTGCGCGCAACGAAATCTGTCTCAGAGTTAAGCTCAAGCATCACTCCGATGCGACCACCGGCATGAATGTATGAGTACACAGTACCTTCAGCAGCAACTCGTCCCGCTCTCTTCTCAACGGATTTAAGGCCTTTTTTGCGTAAAAACTGAATTGCTTCTTCGATATTGGCGTCGGTCTCTTGCAAGGCTTTCTTGCAGTCCATCATCCCTGCCCCTGTCTTCTCGCGAAGCTCTTTAACTAGCTGGGCTGTAATCTGACTCATCGTGCGTTCATCCTATGTCGTGCTGTTCTCAACAATATGCTCTCAGCGACGTTTGTCGCTCATTCTCAAACTCGTTTCTTTTTCGACAAGCTTCCTTCCGGAAATCGCGTCAAAACAAAAGAATATCATCTCTCAACAAGACCTCCGTACGCCTGCGCACCCTCTCAGTGAGGCGCACTACAGGAGAAGCGCTGAGGGAAGATGAAATAAAAAAATTGAAAAAACAGGAAAGAAACCCTTGGAAGATTCTCGCTCCCAGGCTGTAGGTATACGCGCTAGAGCCTGGGAGGGGCATGCTCAAGATGAACAGGCCCAATCGAGGGTGTTATGCCTCAGAACTGCTGGCCGCAGCCGCGTCTGAGCTATCTGATTCTGGTGCAGGGGCCTCTTTTTCAGCTTTCTCCGCTTTTGCAGAGTCTGCTTTCTTCGTGGCCTTTTTCTCAGCAGCGTCTTTTGACTTCCGTCCGCCCTTTACTCGGGACTGAACATCGCCCTTGGCTTCCATCACCACCTTACGCTCGCTGTAGATTTTCTTCCCTTCCAAGACAGCATCAGCCACTGCCCCGCAGAAGAGTCGAATTGCGCGAGTTCCATCATCGTTTGAAGGAATAGGATAGTCCACCACTGAAGGGTCGCAGTTGGTATCAACAAGAGCAACCACAGGAATATCCAATCTGCTTGCTTCTTTAATCGCGATATCTTCTCGGCGAATATCAATGACGAAAATAAGCTGCGGTGCAGCATACATGTCGCGAATACCACCGAGAGAGTAGTAGAGCTTATCGCGCTCACGAGCCATCATCAGACGCTCTTTCTTGGTGAATTTTGACCCCTTGCCCTCTGAAAGTGAGCGTTCTTCTTCGTCGAGAATCTCCTCAACTTTATTCATTCGAGCGATGCTCTTACGAATGGTCTGGAAGTTCGTCATCATTCCGCCAAGCCAGCGTCGTGAAACGTAATACGAACCACAGCGACGCGCTTCTTTCATCACGGCATCTTGAGCTTGTTTTTTAGTGCCCACAAAGAGCACCGAGCCACCGCGACTTGTCACTTGCACGATTGCTTCACGAGCACGATCCCAGCCGGCAATCGTCTGCGGTAGGCTGACAATGTGAATTCCGTTTCTCGCACCATGGATAAACGGCGCCATCTTTGGCGACCAACGTGACGTTTGATGCCCGAAATGCACACCAGCTTGAAGCAAGGTGCGGACATTTATCTCGATAGGGTCTCGCTCAGGAATCTCTTCTCCCTCAATACGGCTGCGAGCCGACTCGACAGGAGCATCTTGTTTCTTCGTGACCTTCGCTGCAGGCTCGCTACTATCAGTAGCATCTGCTTGGACTGCGGCTGAGCCGTTGAAGTCTTTCGACTCAACCTCAAGCTCTGCCGAGGAATCAGCCGAGGATGCGGCTACATGTTGTGTTGTACCTTCCAATTTCTCTTACCTAAGTTTCTTGGTTATTCCTTCCCCCTCGGCGGTCAAAAAAAAGACCCTCATGACTTGCTTTGAACTAAGCTCGTCTTTCAGATCTACTTGCACCAAGAATGCCCAGGGGCGCGTAAATATTCTATAAACAGCTATTCTGTAAACAGCTCGGCAAGCTATCACGTCGCCTACGACAACTCAAGCGTGTTAGACGCTAATCGCCCGGTCTATAGTTAAGAAAAACCAAAGCATTAAATGCTTAGATTGCAGTAACTTACAGCCAAGTATCAGAAAACGCCCCCGCTCAGAAATTGACAGCGCAGAGATAGTTTACCGTTTCGCTAGCAAACACCTCTAACAAAGCCGGACCAAGGCCCTGTCGATAAGCGCAAATGCGAGGAGATAGCCCCAAATTGTATCGTTGGTTATGCTCCAACTCTGAAGAGTTTAGCACTAAACTTTCATTAAATGTGAAAGATTTTTCTTTCCGACAATATACTGCGGTTTATTCTCTTCGCGATTTTCAGCTCTCGCTCGCCTCAGGCCCTCCTGAGCCGGCAAATCGATGATTTACTCTTGGAAAAATACATATTTAGCGCGATGCTCTCTCGATGTCTGAAATCACCCCTAGAAAAATAGTTCACGGTCGTAAAACAGGGCTCGCACGCGCCACGGGCACGGTTGCAGCACTGACCTTGGTTAGCCGAGTGCTGGGGCTACTGCGAGACATCGTGGTGGCAGTCTATTTCGGCGCTGGCTTTGCTACTGACGCTTTCTTTGTCGCCTTTAAAATTCCAAACCTTCTTCGTCGCCTGGTCGCAGAAGGCTCCCTCGCAACAGCCTTTGTCCCAATATTCACTGACAACCTCAGCAAGTCAGATGAGTCAGGCAGAGAAGCATTTGGTGCGATCGCGAGCTTTACCTTGCTGCTGACCATCGTGCTGTCACTTCTCGGCATGTATTTCTCGCCAGAAATTGCAGACTTCTTCGCACCCGGTTTTGTCCAAGATCCGGAAAAGCGCGAACTAGCGTCCTCACTTTTGCGCATCATGTTTCCCTACGTGGTGCTGGTGAGCTTGCTCGCGCTTACCTCAAGCGCGCTGAATGCACTGGGCGTGTTCGCAGGACCCGCCGCAGCGCCTGCGCTACTCAATGTGGCGCTCATAGTGA